>CAYVOR010000012.1:0-50290 GCA_964452995.1 uncultured Thiobacillus sp. | reverse complement strand
CGCTCAGCAGTTTCGACAGTTCGACCACGGTCTTGCGCGGAATGATGACTTCGCGCGCCTCGGCCTCGGTTTCGAGCTGGGTTTCGGCATAGCTCAGCCGGTGCCCGTCGGTGGCGACGACGCGTAGCTGCGTGCCCTCCAATACCAGCAACATGCCGTTGAGGTAATAGCGGATGTCCTGGCTCGCCATGGCGAACTGCACCAGCTGCAGCAGGCGCTTCAGCGTTTTTTGCGGCAGGCGGATCGCCTCGCCCAGGCCCGCGCCGGTTTCCACGCGCGGAAAATCGGCAGCCGGCAGGGTCTGCAGCGTGAAGCGGGACTTGCCGGCGCTGACCACCACCTGACTGTCCTTGGAATCGAGCTTGACCTTGGCGGAATCCGGCAGCGCGCGCACGATATCAAACAGCTTGCGCGCCGCGATGGTAAGGGCGAAGTCCTCACCCGCCTGAACATCGAGCTGCGTGCTCACCTGTAATTCGAGGTCGGTTGCCAGCAGCGTCAGTTTGCTGCCTTTTTTCTCCAGTAGCAGGTTGGACAGAATGGGAAGGGTGTGACGGCGTTCGACGACCCCGACGACAGCGGTGAGGGCAGCCAGAAGTGCGTTGCGTTCGCTTTGTACTAATAGCATTTATATATTCCTGAGAATCATAATAAAGGCGGCCTGAAATTGTGGGTAAGCCTTTTTATTCAATTGAATCATCGTCTTGCTGCTTTATTCTGCTTGTGGATAAGCGCGGGGAAACCGGGGAGGCGTGGGGATGGTTTTTCCACGTTGTGGCCGGGATCCACTTTATCCACATTTCATCCTCAGCCAGTCAGGCTTTGTAACAACACCAGATAATCACGACCGATATCGACCTCGGTCTCGCGCAGTTCGGCCACTTTGCGGCAAGCATGGATCACCGTGGTGTGGTCGCGCCCGCCAAACGACTCACCGATTTCCGGCAGGCTCTGATTGGTGAGTTCCTTGGACAGGGCCATGGCGATCTGGCGCGGGCGGGCCAGATTGCGCGTGCGTTTCTTGGAAAACATGTCGGCGACCTTGATCTTGTAGAAGTCGGCGACGGTTTTCTGGATGTTCTCGATCGAGACGATGCGCGAGGTTGAGGCAATAAGATCCCGCAGCGCTTCTTTGACCAGTTCCAGCGTAATGGGTTTTTCGTGGAAACGCGAAAAAGCGATCACCCGCTTGAGCGCACCTTCGAGTTCGCGCACGTTGGAACGCACCTGCTTGGCAATGAAAAAGGCGACGTTCTCGTCGAGCTTGAGGTTTTCCGCCTGCGCCTTGGCCAGCAGGATCGCGACCCGCATTTCGAGTTCGGGCGGCTCGACCGCCACCGTCAATCCCCAGGCGAAGCGGGATTTGAGGCGATCGTCCAGCCCGCTGATTTCCTTGGGGAAGGTATCGCAGGTGATGACGATCTGCTTCTTGTTCTCGATTAGCGAGTTGAAGACGTAGAAAAACTCTTCCTGGGTGCGATCCTTCTTGGCCAGGAACTGGATATCGTCGATCAACAGCAGGTCGAGCGACATGTAGCGCCGCTTAAGATCGTCGAACTGCTTGTTGAGATAGGCCTTGACCACGTCGTCCACGTAGTCGTTGGCGTGGATGTAACTGATGCGCGCATCGAGATTGGCCTGGCGCACGGTATTGCCGATGGCCTGCAGCAGATGGGTCTTGCCCAGGCCCACGCCGCCGTAGACGAACAGCGGGTTGTAGGCGACGCCGGGATTGTCGGCGATTTGCAGTGCCGCCGCACGCGCCAGCTGGTTGGCGCGGCCGGAAACGAAATTGTCGAAGGAGAAACCGGGGTTGATGCGCATCCCCATCTGGGCTGGGGCCGCCACGCCGGCCGGTTGCGGGGCAGGGCTGGCGGCGGCGGGTGACGTGGCATGCGTACGCGGGGTGCCGGGTTTCTTGCCGAGCGCATAGGTGATGGAAACGGGCCGCGCATAGAATTCCTGTGCCCAACCGTCGATGTGTTCGGCGAATTTCTCGCGCACCCAGTCCATCACGAAATGATTGGGCGCCAGGATGCGTACCTCGCCGTCGGCATCCTCGAATACCAGGGGCTTGATCCAGGTGCTGAACTGCTGCTGGGTCAGGTTGGCGCGAAAGCGCTCTTGGCAAAGGTCCCAGAAGGAATCCATAGTCGGGGGGAGAGGGGCGGAAAGCAGCATCATGTTCAAACAAGCATTTTACCTCGCTTCGGCCAGGTTATCCACAGGCGAAGTGCGCCGGCTACAGGGGCGTACTACTGATCAAGCTTGACACGCCCATGGTGGAACGGATTTAATGCACGGTTTTTCAATAGATTTTTTGCGTTGGGTTTGCTCGCCTTTGCGGGATGGCTCGACGCGCGCCAGAAAGGACCCGTCATGAAACGCACTTACCAGCCCTCCACCGTCCGCCGCAAGCGTACCCACGGTTTCCGCGCCCGCATGAAAACCAAGGCCGGTCGTGCCGTGATCAATGCGCGTCGCGCCAAGGGTCGTGCGCGTCTGGCTGTCTGATCAACGCGTATTCCGAACCGGCGGGCAAACCGGCGGGTGGCGTACGCTTCCGCGATGCCCGGCTGGTCGACAAGGCTGATTTTGATCGGGTATTTTCCGGCAATCAGCGTGCCCGTACCGATTATCTGATGGTCATGGCGCGGCCCAATCAGGTGGGATACCCCAGGCTGGGCATGGTCATCACCAAGCGCTTGCTTCCACGTGCGGTGGATCGCAACCGCGTCAAGCGATGCGTGCGTGAGTGCTTTCGCCAGGCGATGCCGGAACTGCCTGCCTGCGATTTCGTCGTTCGCCTCATTGCCAGGCCGGTTCCGGGTAGTGAAGCGCGGGATTTGCTGCGCACATTTGCACGTGCGGGCCATCGGGCCATGGCAAAATGGCCCGCCACGACATCCGGCGAACCTCTGGTCGCCACTCCGGAACCTCATCCCAACTCATAGCGTCCCGTTCCATGGATAACCAGCGGCTGATTCTTTTTATCGTCTTTTCCTTTTCATTGCTTCTGTTGTGGGAAGCCTGGCAGGACAAGCATGCGCCGCCGCCTGCGGCCGTCACAGCGAACGCCCCGGCGCCCGGCACGAGTACCCCGCCCGTTGCGAGCCAGGCGCTGAACGCGCCGGCGGCGGCGCCGACCCAGACCGGATTTGTGAAGGGCGCACGTGCCATCGTGGAAACCGACGTGTTGCGTGCCACGATCGACGCCGCTGGGGGGGATATCCGCCAGCTTCAATTGCTGTCCTATCGTGAGACGGAAGAACGCGATCAGATTTTCACGCTGTTTGAAGAAGATCCAGCGCAACCCTATCTGGCTCAGAGCGGCCTGCTCGGCAAGGATATGCCGACACACCGCAGCGTTTTCCAGCTGAATCCCGGCACCTACCGTCTGACCCGCGGCGCGTCGCAAGTGGAAGTGCCGCTGGTATGGAATGATCCGGCGACGGGGGTGCGTGTCGAAAAAACGTACATCTTCAAGCGCAACAGCTACGAGGTCGCGTTGCGGACGCGGGTCGTCAATAATGGCACTCAGCCAGTCGACTTGACGCCCTATTATCAATTCACCCGCCATTCCGGTGCGCCACGCGGGTCGTCCTTCTTCCTGCATACGTTCACCGGCCCCGCGTTCTATACCGATGCCAAGAAATTCCAGAAAGTCTCGTTCAAGTCGATCGAGGAAGGCAGCACGGATTTTGACAAAACGGCCGACAACGGATGGGTAGGACTGGTGCAGCACCACTTTGTCGCGGCCTGGCTGCCGGAAGGCAACGTCAAGCGCGAGTATTACGCACGCTCTCTCGGCAAGGACCTCTATTCGGCCGGCGTCATCCTGGCCGAAGGCACGCTGGCGCCGGGTCAGCAGAAAGTCTTTACCGTGCCCTTGTATGCCGGGCCGCAGAAGCAGAAATTGCTGGAAGCCGCCGCGCCCGGACTGGATCTCGCGCGCGATTACGGCTGGCTGACGCCGCTGGCCTTCCCCATCTACTGGTCGCTGGCAAAAATCGAGCATTTCGTCGGCAACTGGGGCTGGGCCATCATCATCCTGACCATTCTGCTGAAGCTGGCGCTATTCCCGCTGTCGGCGGCCGGTTACAAGTCGATGGCCAGGATGAAGAAGCTGACGCCGCGCCTGCAGAAATTGAAGGAAACCTACGGCGACGACCGTGCCAAGCTGCACCAGGCGATGGCGGAGATGTACAAGACCGAGAAAATCAATCCGCTCGGCGGCTGCTTCCCGATCCTGATCCAGATTCCGATATTCATCGCGTTGTACTGGGTGTTGCTGGCCGCGGTGGAAATGCGCGGCGCACCGTGGCTGGGCTGGATCACCGACCTGACGGTACCCGATCCTTACTTCATCCTGCCGATCATCATGGGCATCACCTCGATCCTGCAGGTCAAGCTCAACCCGCAGCCGATGGATCCGATGCAGGCCAGGATCATGATGATCATGCCGGTCGGGTTCACCGTGATGTTTGTCTTTTTCCCGGCCGGCCTCGTGCTGTACTGGGTCGTCAACAACGTGCTCTCCATTGCCCAGCAGTGGGTGATCAACAAGCAGGTTGAGGACGGTGGCAAGCCCGCCTCCGGCAACGCCTGACCTGATCGCAGCCATCGCCACCGCGCCCGGGCGCGGCGGGGTGGGGGTGGTACGGATCTCGGGCACCGACGTTGCCCCGCTTGCACAGGCGATGCTCGGGCGTCTGCCCGCGCCGCGCCATGCCACGTTCTGCCGCTTTCTCGATCGCGATGGCGAAGCGATTGATGAAGGCATCGCCCTGCATTTTGTCGCCCCCCATTCGTTTACCGGCGAGCAAGTGCTGGAACTGCAAGGCCACGGGGGACCGGTGGTGCTGAACCTGATCCTGCAGCGCTGCCTGGAACTGGGTGCGCGCGTGGCCGCGCCGGGCGAGTTTTCCCGACGCGCCTTTCTGAACGGCAAGCTTGACCTGGCACAGGCCGAGGCTGTGGCCGACCTGATTGACGCCGCCTCCACCGAAGCGGCCCGTTCGGCGGTGCGTTCGCTGGCCGGCGAGTTTTCGGCACGGATCGCGGAACTGGTCGACGCGCTGACGCGTTTGCGCATGCTGGTCGAAGCCACACTCGACTTTCCCGAAGAGGAGATCGATTTTCTCCAGCAGGCCGACGCCTTCGGCCGCCTCGATCGAATCGACGCCAGCCTCGCAGCGGTGCGTGCGCAGGCGAAGCAGGGCGCATTGCTGCGCGAAGGCCTGACGGTGGTGCTGATCGGCCAGCCGAATGTGGGCAAATCGAGCCTGCTCAATCAACTGGCCGGATACGAGGCGGCAATCGTCACCGAGATCGCCGGCACCACGCGCGATACCGTGCGCGAAGCGATCCAGATCGAGGGCGTGCCATTGCACATTATCGATACCGCAGGCCTGCGCGACACCGACGATGCGGTGGAAAAACTGGGTATCGCCCGCACCTGGGCGGCGCTGGACAAGGCCGACGTGGCGTTGCTGCTGGTGGATGCGGCGCATGGCCTGGGTCAGCACGAAGCGGCGCTGCTGGCGCATCTGCCGCCGGTGAAGCGCCTCACGATCCATAACAAGATCGATGTCGCCGGCGAGACGCCGCGGGTGGCGGGTGACGAAGTATGGCTCTCCGCCAAGACCGGTGCCGGGATCGACCTCCTGCGCGACAAGCTGCTCGAGTCGGCGGGCTGGCAGGCGTCTGGAGAAGGCGCGTTCATGGCGCGCGCGCGTCATCTGGATGCGCTTGAACGGGGTGCCGCGCATCTGGCGGCAGCGCGTGCGACAGCATCGCAGCTTGAGCTGTTTGCCGAAGAGTTGCGGCTGGCGCAGGCGGCCCTGTCCGACATCACCGGTGAATTCACTGCCGACGATTTGCTGGGCGAAATATTCAGCAAATTCTGCATCGGCAAGTAGGTTCCGCCCCAAACTTTTATCCGCGCGCGCCAGCGCTTATGCTTGCAGCGTGTTCATTTCTTCAGGATGGCCAGCCATGCTGACCTGGCGCGGTATCGCCGACGAACTCCAGTCCCATCGCACGCGCCTGCTGCAGGCCAACCTCATTGCCTTGCTGGCGGTGGCGGCCGCGGTGCCGGTGCCGCTGCTGCTGCCGCTGATGGTGGACGAGGTGCTGCTGCATCATCCGGGCACCCTGGTGAACCGGATTGGTGCGCTGTTTCCTGTCGCCTGGCATGGCCCGGTGCTGTTCATCGGGACGGCGCTGCTGCTGACGGTGGGGCTGCGGCTGATCTCGATCCTGCTCAACGTGTGGCAGGGACGCACGTTTTCGCTGCTGGCCAAGGACGTGGTCTACCGTATCCGGGTGCGCATGCTGGCGCGGCTGTCGCGCATCGCGCTGTCGGAATTCGAGACGGTGGGCGCGGGCCGGGTCACCTCGCATTTCGTCACCGATCTCAATGCCATCGACAGTTTTCTCGGCTCGTCGATTTCGCGGCTGGTGGTGTCGGTGCTGACCCTGGTCGGGGTCGCGGCGGTGCTGTTCTGGATGAACTGGCAGCTGGCGCTGTTCATCCTGCTGCTGAACCCGGTCGTGATCCTGTTTTCCACCCGGCTCGGCAAGCGGGTGAAGGACCTGAAGAAGCACGAGAACCGCGCGTTCGAGGTGTTCCAGGAGGCGCTGGCCGAGACCCTCGACGCGCTCGCCCAGATCCGCGCGATGAACCGCGAAAAGCATTACCTGGCACGGGTCACCGACAAGGCCGACGATATCCGCCGGCACGCCGCCGCGTTCGCCTGGAAGTCGGACGCGATGAGCCGCCTGTCGCTGTTTGTGTTTCTCGCCGGCTTCGATGCCTTTCGCGCCGGGGCGATGTTGATGGTGGTGTTCTCCGATCTTTCCATCGGCGAGATGCTGGCGGTGTTCGGCTATCTGTGGTTCATGATGACGCCGGTACAGGAGATTGTGAACATGCAGTATGGCTGGTTTGCCGCGCAGGCCGCGCTGGGCCGGATCAACGCGCTGCTGGACCTGCATCGCGAGCCGCAGCATCCGGCGCGGCGTGACCCGTTCGCCGGCCAGCGCAGCGTCGGCATCGCGCTCGATCACGTCAGCTTCGCCTACGCCGATGGCGAGACCATCCTTGACGAGGTCAGCCTGGTGGTGGACGCGGGAGAGAAGGTGGCGCTGGTGGGGGCATCGGGCGGCGGCAAGTCGACCCTGGTGCAGGCCTTGCTGGGCCTGTATCCGGTGAAATCCGGACAGATCCTGTATGGGGCGGTGCCCGTCACCGAAATCGGCTGGGAAACGGTGCGCGAGCACGTCGGGGTGGTGCTGCAGCATCCGGCGCTATTCAATGACAGTGTGCGCGCCAACCTGACGCTCGGTCGCGAAGCCGATGACGCCACGCTGTGGCAGGCGCTGGAGATTGCCCAGCTGAGGGACATCATCGTCGCGCTGCCGCACGGGCTGGATACCATGGTGGGGAAACAGGGAGTACGGCTGTCGGGTGGGCAGCGCCAGCGACTGGCGATTGCGCGGATGATCGTCGCCCAACCCGGAATCGTCATTCTCGACGAGGCGACGTCGGCACTCGATACCGATACCGAGCGACATCTGCACCAGGCGCTGGCGGCGTTCCTCGCCGGGCGCACCACGCTCATCATTGCGCATCGCCTGTCAGCCGTGAAACAGGCCGACCGCATCCTGGTGTTCGAAAATGGCCGCGTGGTGGAGGAGGGCGGACACGACGAGCTGATCGATCGCGGGGGTCTGTATCACAAGCTGTATCGCCATGTATAAATAGTATTTCGGAAAATCAGCGTTTTCTGATACGCTGTATGCAGTTGTGCATTCAGCAGTGGGCAGGTCAGGCTTTTGCCGCCGTGCCTCGGGACTGTTCTCACAGCCCCATCGTCTTCGACCTCTCTTTTGTGCCACCGGCCCGTTTTTGCAGCCGGCAGTGACAAGTCTTGTGGTTGGCGCCGATGTGATCGACGCGACCCGTTGGGCGTCCGGAATCCATCCATTCCAAACGCCGCTTATTTCCGGTTCGTATTTTGTGGCCTGTCTGGCTTGGTGCCGGGCGAGGTCTGATTTGCGCGGTTGAGCGCACTTTAAAAGGTTTGACATGAGCTTTTCCGAACTGGGGCTTGATCCCCTCATCCTTAAATCCGTCGTGGCCGCAGGCTACGAAAATGCCACACCCGTTCAAATGCAGGCGATTCCCGCCGCGCTGACCGGCCGTGATCTGCTGGTGTCATCGCACACCGGCAGCGGCAAGACCGCGGCGTTCCTGCTGCCGTCGATCCAGCGTCTGCAGGCCGAGCCGACCATCAAGAGCATGGGTCCGCGCGTGCTGGTGCTGACCCCGACGCGCGAACTCGCGCTGCAGGTCGAAAAGTCCGCCATGACCTATGGCAAGGAGCTGCGCCGTTTCCGTACCGCCTGCCTGGTCGGCGGTTCGCCGTATGGCTTGCAGTTGAAGCGTTTGAGCCAGCCGGTCGATGTGGTGGTTGCCACCCCCGGCCGCCTGATCGACCACCTGGAGCGCGGCAAGATCGACTTTTCGCGTCTCGAAGTGCTGGTGCTCGACGAAGCCGACCGCATGCTCGACATGGGCTTCGTCGACGACATCAAGGCGATCGCCGCGCGCTGCCCGGCCGAGCGCCAGACGCTGCTGTTCTCGGCCACGCTCGACGGCGTGGTGGGCAACCTGGCGCGCGAACTGACCCGCGACGCGCAGCGCATCGAAATCGAAGCGGTGCCGCACAAGGAATCCAAGATCGAGCAGCGGTTGCTGTTTGCCGACAACATGGACCACAAGAACCGCCTGCTCGACGCGCTGCTGCGCGACGTGGAGATGGTGCAGGCGATCGTGTTCGCCTCGACCAAGCGCAGCACCGAGGAAATTTCCGACCTGCTGGCGGACAGCGGCTTCGCCTCCGACGCGCTGCATGGCGACATGCAGCAGGGCCAGCGCAACCGTGCGCTGCAGCGTCTGCGCGAAGGCCGCACCAAGGTGCTGGTGGCGACCGACGTCGCCGCGCGCGGCATCGACGTGGCGAGTATCAGTCACGTCATCAACTTTGACCTGCCGCGTCAGGCCGAGGACTATGTTCACCGTATCGGCCGCACCGGTCGTGCGGGGCGCACCGGCATCGCCGTGAGCTTCGCCGGCATGCGCGAAGGCGGACTGGTGAAGAACATCGAGCGTTACACCGGCAACCGCATCGAGGTGCACACGTTGCCGGGGCTGGAGCCGACGCAGAAGCCGTCTGCCGGCCGCCCGGCATCGGCTGGCCGCCCACGCGGCAACGGCAGCTCACGTAGCGGCGGCTATGGTGAAAAGCGCAGCTTTGGTGATCGCAGCGAACCGCGCAGCTACGGCGACCACCCCCCGCGCGGTGACAGCCGTGATAACCGTGACCGCGGCTACCGTGCCGGCGCGCGGCCCGCAGGCGACCGGATTGCCCGTAGCGATGCGCCGCGCGGCAACCGGTTTGAACAAGCCGCCATGCGCGGTCCGTCCGACGTGCCACGCATGACCGGTGATCGCCCGCCAGCCCACGCGAATTTCCGCGGCGCCGATGTGCCGCGCGAACCGAATGGTGAAGTCAACGGCAACAGCATCGAATATTGGGAAAAACGCGAGCGTGAAGCCAAAGCGAAAGCAGCGGCTGCGGCCACGCGCAGCTATGGCAATCGTGCGCCTGGCGCGCGAACGGCGCAGCCGCGCGGTAATGACAGTAATCGAGGCGGCGCCCGCGTCGGCGTACGAGGCCGCTTCAAGGGCTGATTGCTGGCGTTTGAATCTGGCACGGGACAAGGGGGCGCGCGCCCCCTTTCTGCGTTCTGGGTACCGGACCCTTCGCCCAGCTTCATGGCTGGCAGCGGATTGCGCCGGGTCCACCACACGGGTGGCGTCGCGGGCCGGGTTTTTGCCAGTGTGCTGCGCCAGGGTGTGCGTGATCGTCGCGACGGCGTTGCCGTTACACTGGCGTCTATTCGCACGGTGCTTGCGAGCCCTCGCATCCTGCGAAACGGCGAAAAAGGACGTCGTTCTATGGAAAAGCAGACAACTGGCCAACCGTTTGTCCCCTTCTGCTGGCGCTGGATGGGCGAACGCGCCTTGCGCGTTGAAACGGGGAGTCTGACACTGGCGAGTTATGCATGGTTGATTTCGAAGAACTTAGCCGACATAGAGGAGATTATCCCTGCAGATGACAGCCTGTTGCTGATTTTTCGGCAGGCGGGCCAGGTGCCGCCGGAGGTCCGGATTGCCCTGGCGGCCCCGCTGGAAGAAGCGCCGCCGCCAACCGGAACGCGACATGAGATCGTGGTCGAATACGGGGGTGTGGCGGGACCGGATCTGCCGGCTTTGGCCAGGCGTGCGGGCATGAGCATGGCGGCCTGCATCGATCGCCACGCGGCGACGGACTATGCGGTGGCATTTTTGGGTTTTCAACCAGGATTCCCCTATCTGCGAGGGCTGCCGGCATGCTTGCAGACGGCGCGTCGGGCGTCGCCGCGGCAACGGGTCGCGGCGGGCAGCGTGGCGATCGGTGGAACCTATACCGGGATTTATCCGGCAGGCGGCCCCGGTGGCTGGCATGTCATCGGCCGCACCGACGCCGTGTTGTTCGATTCACGGCGCGATGCGCCGGCCCTGCTGATGCCCGGCGACCGGGTACGCTTCGTTCCGGCATGATCGAGGTTCTGCGCGCGGGTCTGTGCGACCTGGTGATGGATTTGGGACGGCCGGGCCGGCGGGCACTTGGCGTGCCGGCCGGCGGCGCGGCGGATGCGGCGGCGTTGGCGGCAGCCAACCGCCTGGTGGGCAACGACGCGGCGGCGGCCGGATTGGAGGTCGTGCTGTCCGGGCCGCAGCTGCAATTTCCGCACGGCGGGGTGGCGGCGCTCACGGGCGCCCGCTTTTCCGCCCATCGCAGCAGCGGCGCGCCAGTGACGTGGAACGAAACCCTGGTGCTGGCCGACGGCGAGATCCTGTCCCTGGACCAGGCGCAGACGGGCAGTCGTTGCTGGCTGGCGGTGCGTGGCGGGCTGACGGTGCCGCCGGTGATGGGAAGCCGCAGCACGTTTCTGCCAGCGGGATTTGGCGGGCACGACGGGCGGGCATTGCAGGCGGGGGATTGCCTGCACTGTGGCGTGCCTGTCGATGCGATGCGGCTGTTGCATGCCAGCCCGCCGCCTGGCGATCGGGTGGACGGCAGCGTGCGGGTGGTGGCGGGACCGCAGACCGGCCTGTTTGATGACGCGGGCCTGGTGGCGTTTTTCAGCTGTCCCTATCGGGTCGGGGCAGCGTCGGATCGACGGGGTTTACGCCTGTCCGGCGTGCCGGTCAGCCATCGTCGGGCCGGGTTGTCGTCGCAGGGGATGCTGCCGGGCGGCATACAGGTTCCGCCCGACGGTCAGCCGATCATCCTGGGATGGGATGGCCCGGTGACGGGCGGTTATCCGGTGATTGCTGCGGTAATCATGGCGGATGTGCCGCGGCTGGCGCAATTGAAGCCCGGCGATGCGATCCGCTTTGTGACGATCGAGGTCGAGGCGGCGCGTGAGCTGGCGGGCTTGCCGTGGGAATTCAAGGAACTGGCGTGATCGAGTTGAATGCGGATATTGGCGAAGGCGGCGATGACGGTGCATTGATGCCCTACCTGTCGCGGGTGTCGATCGCCTGCGGGGGTCACGCAGGCGATGTCGCGAGCATGACGGCGGCGCTGCGGCTGGCCAGTGATCATGGCGCAGCGGCAGGCGCCCACCCGGCTTATCAGGATCGCATCGGATTTGGCCGGCGCGCGCTGGACGCGTCCATGGAAGACATTGCGGCCTGGGTTACGCAACAGACCGAGGCGCTGGCCGAACAGGCCGCACGGCTCGGCGTGCGGCTGGTGCATGTGAAGCCGCATGGTGCGCTTTATAATGTCGCGGCACGCGAGCGCAAGGTGGCCGAGGCGATCGCACACGCGGTCGCGTCATTCGATCCGGCGCTGGCGCTGGTCGGGCTGGCCGGGTCGCAGCTGGTCGCTGCCGGTCAGGCGGCCGGGTTGCGCGTACTGAACGAGGCGTTTGCCGACCGCCGCTACCAGTCCGGCGGCCAGCTTGTTTCACGTGAAACCGAGGGGGCCGTGGTGACGGATCCCGATCTGGCGGCGCGACAGGCGCGGGCGCTTGCGGAACGGCTGCCTGTTACCCTGCTGGACGGCTCGCTGCTGCGGATCCGGGCCGAGACCCTCTGCCTGCACAGCGACACGCCCCACGCATTAAATATTGCACGCGCCGTCCACGCGGCCCTCAATCGCGGATAATTCCGCGCTCACCGCTCACCGCTCACCGCTCACCGCTCACCGCTCACCGCTCACCGCCCACCGCCCACCGCTCACCGCTCACCGCTCACCGCTCACCGCCCTTACGCCCATGCCCCTGCTTACCCTTGATCGACTCGAACTGGCCTATGGCCACTGGCCCCTGCTCGATGGCGCGTCGCTGGTGGTCGAGGCCGGCGAGCGTATCGGCCTGATCGGCCGCAACGGAACCGGCAAGTCCAGCCTGTTGAAAATCATTGCCGGCGAGAGCCTGCCCGATGCGGGCGAGGTGTGGCGCGCACCCGGCCTGAAGCTGGCGTATGTGCCGCAAGAACCGCAATTCGAGGCGGGTCACAATGTATTCGAGGCGGTGGCGGAAGGTGTCGGCGCGGCCCAGACCCTGTTGGCCGAATACCATGCCGTGGCGCATGCCATGGCGGAGGGCGACGAGACGGTCTATGCCGATTTCGAGCGGTTGTCGCATGCGCTGGAAGTGGCCGACGCTTGGCGGCTCAACAGCCGGGTGGAAGAAACCCTGCAACGCCTGGACCTGAATGCCGACGCGGCGGTGGAAACGCTTTCGGGCGGCCTGAAAAAGCGCGTGGCGCTGGCGCGTGCGCTGGTGACCGACCCCGAACTGCTGTTGCTCGACGAGCCGACCAACCATCTGGATTTTTCCACCATCGAATGGCTGGAAACCCTGCTCAATGACTACCGGGGCGCTTTGTTCTTCATCACCCATGACCGGCGCTTCCTGGATAACGTCGCCAACCGTATCGTCGAACTTGATCGCGGCGCTTTGCGTGAATACCCAGGCAACTTCAGCGCTTATCAGCTCAAGAAAGCCGAGCAACTGGAAGTCGAAGCGATCCATAACCGCAAGTTCGACAAGTTCTGGAAACAGGAGGAAGCCTGGATCCGCAAGGGTGTCGAAGCGCGCCGCACCCGCAATGAAGGCCGCGTGCGGCGGCTCGAGTCGCTACGACAGACCCGTGAGGCGCGTATCGCCCGTGCCGGGCAGGTCGGTTTCCAGATCGATGCCGGCGATCGTTCCGGCAAGGTGGTGGCCGAACTCGAGCACGTCACCTATGGCTACGACGAGCGCATCCTGATTCGCGACTTTTCCACCACCATTCTTCGCGGCGACAAGCTCGGCCTGCTCGGCCCCAACGGCGTCGGCAAGACCACGCTGATCCGCCTGATTCTCGGCGAAGTGAAGCCCCGGTCCGGCTCGATCAAGCAGGGCACCAGGCTCGAAGTCGCCTACTTCGACCAGTTCCGCAACCAGTTGAACGACGACGCCACGCTGATCGACACGATTTCACCCGGCTCCGACCATGTCGAAATCGGCGGACAGAAAAAACACGTCATCAGCTATCTGGAGGATTTTCTGTTTCCCGCCGAGCGCGCGCGCGCCAAGGTGTCGGCCTTGTCAGGCGGCGAACGGAACCGATTGCTGCTGGCACGACTGTTTGCCCGTCCGGCCAACCTGCTGGTGCTGGACGAGCCGACCAACGATCTCGATATCGACACCCTGGAATTGCTGGAGCAACTGCTGCAGGACTACGACGGCACCGTCATCACCGTCTCGCATGATCGGGCGTTCCTGGATAACGTCGTCACCCAGTCGATCGCGTTCGAGGGCGACGGCAGGCTGACCGAGATCGCCGGTGGTTATGCCGAATGGCGTGCCTGGCAACAGCGCCAGCGTGCCGTACCGGAGGTCGCCCGGGCGGCGCAGCAGAAAGCGCCCACGCCGTCTGCACCGGCGAAAGCCACGGCCAAAAAAAGCAGGCTCAGCTACAAGGAGGCGCGGGAGCTTGAAGCGCTGCCCGGGCAGATCGAGACACTGGAGTCCGAGCAGGCACAGATCGCCGGGCAACTGGCGGACCCGGCGTTGTATCAATCGGACCCACAGGACGCAACAGCCCTGCAGGCGCGCGCGGAGGCCATCGAAGCCGAACTGATCGCGGCGCTAGCCCGCTGGGAAGAGCTCGAGGCCAGGGCAGGCGCCGATTGATCGCGTTTGCTTGGGGTCGCCACGCGTGTTTCACGTGAAACGAAGCGCGGCAACGGGTAGAATGGCGGCCATCATGAAATTCCCCGAATCTTTCGATGTCATTGTCATCGGCGGCGGTCATGCCGGCACCGAGGCCGCGTTGGCCGCGGCGCGCATGGGCATGAAGACATTATTGCTGACGCATAACATCGAGACGCTGGGGGCGCTGTCGTGCAATCCATCAATCGGCGGCATCGGCAAGGGGCATCTGGTCAAGGAAGTCGATGCACTCGGCGGCGCCATGGCTTTGGCGGCCGACGAGGCCGGGATTCAGTTTCGCACGCTCAATTCGTCCAAGGGCCCGGCGGTGCGCGCGACCCGCGTGCAGGCCGACCGCGTGCTGTACAAGGCGGCGATCCGCCAGCGTCTGGAAAACCAGCCCAATCTCACGCTGTTCCAGCAGGCGGTCGACGATCTGCTGCTCGAAGGCGACCGCGTCGTCGGGGTGAAAACCCAGCTCGGTATCGTGTTCGGCGGCCGCGCAGTCGTGCTGACTGCCGGCACCTTCCTGGCTGGTCTGGTCCATGTCGGACTGGAAAATTTCCAGGCGGGCCGCATGGGCGATCCGCCCGCGGTATCGCTTGCGGCGCGTTTGCGCGAACTGAACCTGCCAGCGGGACGGCTGAAAACCGGCACGCCGCCTCGTATCGACGGCCGCACCATCGATTACAGTCAAACCCAGGTGCAATCCGGCGATGACCCGGCACCGGCATTCTCCTTCATGGGCGATCCGGCGACGCATCCCGCGCAGCGTCCGTGCTGGATCACCCAGACCACGCCGCAGACGCACGAGATCATCCGCGGCGGACTCGACCGCTCGCCGATGTACAGCGGCATCATCGAAGGGGTGGGGCCACGCTACTGTCCGTCGATCGAAGACAAGATCACCCGCTTCGCCGACAAGGCCAGCCACCAGATCTTCCTCGAACCCGAGGGGCTGACCACGCACGAGGTCTATCCCAACGGCATTTCGACCTCGCTGCCGTTCGACGTGCAGCTGAATATCGTGCGCTCGATTCCGGGGCTCGAGAACGCGCACATCCTGCGTCCCGGCTACGCCATCGAATACGATTATTACGACCCGCGCAATCTCAAGGCCTCGCTCGAGACCAAATCCATCGCCGGTTTGTTCTTCGCCGGCCAGATCAATGGCACCACCGGTTACGAAGAGGCGGCCGCGCAGGGATTGCTGGCGGGTATCAACGCGAGTCTGCAGGTGCAGGGCCGCGACGCCTGGTACCCGGCGCGGCACGAGGCCTACCTCGGCGTGCTGGTTGACGATCTCATCACGCGCGGCGTGTCCGAACCGTATCGCATGTTTACCAGCCGCGCCGAATACCGGCTGCAGCTACGCGAGGACAACGCCGATATGCGGCTGACCGAAACCGGGCGCAGACTGGGTGTGGTCGACGATGCGCGCTGGGATGCGTTCAGCCGCAAACGCGATGCGGTTTCACGTGAAACCGAGCGGCTCAGGTCAGTATGGGTCAACCCTGCGGTGCTACCGGCCGACGCCGCCACCCGGCTGATCGGGCAGCCGATCGACCATGAATACAGCCTGTTCGAATTGTTGCGCCGCCCCAACCTGGGTTACGCACAGATTCTGGCTTTACCCGGCGGCGGCGCAGGGGAGGCCGACCCGCGGGTGGCCGAGCAGGTCGAAATCGCCGCCAAATACCAGGGTTACATCGACCGCCAGCATGACGAGGTCGAGAAACAGCGCGAGCAGGAAAGTCTGCGCCTGCCGGATGATCTCGATTACAGCCTGTTGACCGGGTTGTCGATGGAGGTACGCCAGCGTTTGCAGCAAGCCCGCCCGCAAACGCTGGGCCAGGCATCGCGTTTGCAGGGCATCACGCCGGCGGCGGTTTCGGTGCTGCTGGTATACGCCAGGCGCGGGTTTGCGCAGGGGAAAAATTCCGCCGACGTGCAGAAGAAAAGCGCATGACAGCGCAAGCGCAACTCGCGGCGGGTATCGCCGCCCTGGGGCTGGTGTTGCCCGAAGGCGCCGCGTCCAAACTGCTGGCCTACCTGGCGCTGCTCGACAAGTGGAACCGTGTCTATAACCTGACAGCGGTACGCGACACCGAACGCATGGTCAGCCATCATCTGCTCGATTCCCTGGCGACCGTCCCTTTTTTTCAGGGCGGACGCGTGCTCGATGTCGGCAGCGGCGGCGGCTTGCCGGGGATTCCCCTGGCAATCGCGCGGCCGTCATTGCAGGTGACGCTGATCGACAGCGTCGCCAAGAAAACCGCTTTTCTGACGCAGACCAAAATGGAGCTCGGTCTGGATAACGTCAACGTGGTGACCGGTCGGGTGGAGGATTATCGGCCCGAAACGAAATTCGACCTCATTACCTCCCGGGCGTTTTCCGATCTTGGGGAATTCGTCACGCTGACCCGCCCCCTGCTCGATCCGGCCGGCCGCTGGCTCGCCATGAAGGGGCTCTATCCACATGGAGAGCTTGCTTTATTGCCGGATAACGTGAAAGTAAGTGCTAACCATGTGCTGGATGTCCCGGGCCTCGACGCGACCCGTCATTTGATTGTTCTGGAGCCTGTTGAATGAGTCGAATCCTGGCAATTGCCAATCAGAAAGGCGGCGTCGGCAAGACGACGACAGCGGTCAATCTGGCGGCGAGCCTCGCCGAACTCGGGCAGCGTGTGTTGCTGGCCGACCTCGATCCGCAGGGTAACGCGACCATGGGGGCGGGAATCGAAAAACGCAGCGCGTTGCCAACGGTCTATCAGATCCTGCTCAATCAGGTGAGTGTGCGCGACGCGCGGATGCGCTCGGAGCCGGGACATTTCGACGTGATTCCGGCGAATCGCGAACTCGCCGGCGCGGAAATCGATC
Organism: uncultured Thiobacillus sp.; assembly: GCA_964452995.1. GTDB lineage: Bacteria > Pseudomonadota > Gammaproteobacteria > Burkholderiales > Thiobacillaceae > Thiobacillus. The sequence goes on along the minus strand of CAYVOR010000012.1, from coordinate 33,085 downwards.
TGGTGAACCTGGCGCAGCGCGATCTGCGGTTGAAGCTCGCGCTGGCGCAGGTGGCGGACGACTACGATTTCATCCTGATGGATTGCCCGCCGACGCTGAACCTGTTGACGGTGAATGCGTTTGCCGCCGCGCAGTCAGTGCTGATTCCGATGCAATGCGAGTACTACGCGCTTGAGGGCCTCACCGATCTGGTCGCCACCATCAAGAAAGTCAAGCAGCGCCTGAATCCGTCGATTGAAATCGAAGGACTGCTGCGTGTGATGTTCGATCCGCGCAGCACGCTGGCGCAGCAGGTATCGGACCAGCTCAAGGCGCATTTCGGCAACAAGGTGTACGACACCGTGATTCCGCGCAACATCCGGCTGGCTGAAGCGCCCAGTCACGGCCTGCCGATTCTGGCCTACGACCGCCAGTGCAAGGGGTCCAAGGCGTATATGGCGCTCGCGGAAGAAACCTTGCGACGTGCCGGCATTACAGTGGGGGAGACGACATAATGGCCAAACTCAAGGGACTCGGGCGTGGGCTCGACGCGCTGCTCGGCGGCGAGGACAATGCCGCCCCGCCGCAGGGCGATTTGCGCATGATGAACGTGGCGCAGCTGGCGCCGGGCAAATATCAGCCGCGTACCCAGATGGACAGCGAATCGCTGCAGGAACTCGCCGATTCCATCCGCGCGCAGGGCCTGATGCAGCCGATCCTGGCGCGGGAGGTTGCCGGCGGCTATGAAATCATCGCCGGCGAGCGACGCTGGCGCGCGGCACAGCTGGCCGGGCTGGGCGAAATTCCGGTGCTGCTGCGCGAAGTCGCCGACGATGCGGTGGCGGCGATGGCGCTGATCGAGAACATCCAGCGCGAGGATCTCAACGCCATTGACGAAGCGCATGGCCTGCAGCGCCTGATCCACGAGTTCGGCATGACGCATGATGCGGCCGCCCAGGCGGTCGGAAAATCGCGCGCCGCCGTATCCAACCTGCTGCGTCTGCTGAACCTGTCTCATCCGGTGCAGGATATGCTCACCGCCGGGTTGATCGAGATGGGCCATGCGCGCGCGCTGCTGCCTTTGCATGCGGGTGCGCAACGCGAGCTGGCGCATGAAATTGAAACCAGAGGGCTGTCGGTGCGCGAGGTCGAGCGCCGCGTGGCACGCCTGAAGGATGGTGCCGCAGCGCCCGCCAGCCAGGCCGTTTCGCGTGACACGCTGCGTCTGGAAGAGGCACTGTCGGACGCGCTCGGGATGACTGCCCAGGTCCGCACGCATGGCAAAGGCGGGGGAAAACTCACGCTCCATTTCGCCAGCACGGAAGCATTACAAGGCCTGTTGCAACGTCTCGGGATTCAGTTGTAACAATCTGACAGACAACATCATTACATACTGAAATACTTCATCAATCAGCCTGATGATTGTATAGACCGCACTGATTCTAGTATCATGGCGGGCTAAATGTCGAAGAGCATTACTACCGGCACCCAGCGGGTGGTTCGGGCACAGGCGGTGCTCGTGTTCGTGGCTGCGCTAGGCGGCGCGGCGATTGACGGTGTGAATGCGGGACTGGCGGCGGCTTACGGGGTGCTGGTCGCACTGGCTGTGAGCGCCGTGCTGATGTGGCGCGAGCGGCAGTCAATCGCCCATCCGGAATGGGATCAGCATCGATTGTTGAAGATGTTCATGCGCGTCGGCATCGAGCGTCTGCTTCTGTTGATTGCCTTGTTGAGTCTGGGACTCGGTTTGTTGAAGCTCGAGCCGTTGCCTCTGCTGCTGGGACTGGTGCTGGCCCAGTTTGCCTGGCTGGTTGCTGCGACAGACAAACGGGGCAAATAGCCCGAAGAACAAGGTTTTGCCAAGGTTGGTTTTGAATGGGGGCGAGTTGAGTGTCCATCCAAAACTTACTTATTGAATTTGATCACAATGGCTACGGAACTCCATTCCTCCGGTGAATACATCAAGCACCACCTGCAGAATCTGACATACGGAAAACTGCCTGACGGCAGCTGGGGTTTTGCTCACGGCGCTGCGGAGGCCCAGTCCATGGGCTTCTGGGCGATCAACGTCGACAGCATGGTGTTCTCGGTCGTGCTGGGGCTGGTCTTCCTTTTTCTGTTCCGCATGGTGGCCAAAAAGGCGACATCAGGCGTTCCGTCCGGGCTGCAAAACTTCATCGAATGGAACATCGAGTTCGTGGATGGCTCCGTACGCGGCTCGTTCTCGCATCGCAATGCACTGGTCGCGCCACTAGCGCTCACCGTGTGGGTATGGGTGTTCCTGATGAACCTGATGGACCTGCTGCCGGTCGATTGGTTGCCCCATGTCGCAACCCTTTCAGGCTTGCCGTACCTGAGAATCGTGCCGTCGGCAGATCCCAATGTGACCTTCGGTCTGGCGCTGTCGGTGTTTGTCCTGGTGCTGTACTACAGCTTCAAGATGAAAGGCGCCGGGGGATTCTTCTCCGAGCTCGCGTTCCAGCCGTTCCCCAAATTCCTGTTCCCGATCAACCTGCTGCTCGAACTCGTGGGCCTGCTCTCCAAGCCGCTATCGCTGTCACTGCGGTTGTTCGGCAACATGTACGCCGGCGAAATGATCTTCATCCTGATTGCGCTGATGTATGGCGGCAACTGGCTGCTTGCCTTGTCTGGCGGGGTCTTGCAATGGGCGTGGGCAGTGTTCCACATCCTCATCATCACGCTGCAGGCCTTCATCTTCATGGTCCTGACCATCGTCTATCTCGACATGGCGCACACTGAACACCACTAGGCGATCTGAATTCAGTCGTATTCGATTTTCTTGTTTTCAACTTTGATTTTTACTTCTAGGAGCAACAAATGGAAATGACACAAGCCGTACTGTACATCGCTGGCGCCCTGATGATGGGCCTGGGCGCGCTCGGCGCCGCCGTCGGTATCGGCATCCTCGGCGGTCGCTTTCTTGAGGGCGCCGCCCGTCAGCCCGAGCTGATCCCGATGCTGCGTACCCAGTTCTTCATCGTCATGGGTCTGGTCGACGCCGTGCCGATGATCGCCGTCGGTCTGGCCATGTACGTTCTGTTCGCCGTGGCCGGTTAATTCGCGGGTTGATGCAGAACTTGTCGCCAACCCCCGTTTTTAACTCCCGTCATTAGTAAGGTGCGGATATGAATTTCAACGCAACGTTGATCGGCCAGTCGATTACGTTCTTCATCTTCGTGTGGTTCTGCATGAAGTTCGTGTGGCCGCCGATCATGAATGCGCTCGACACGCGCAAGAAGTTGATCGCCGAGGGCCTCGCCGCTGGAGATCGTGGCAAGCATGCGCTCGAGCTGGCCACCAGAAAGGCCGGCGATAACCTGCGTGACGCCAAGGCTCAGGCTGCCGAGGTGATTGCCCAGGCTGAAAAGCGTGCGGCGCAGATCATCGAAGAAGCAAAAATGGCTGCCAGGGAAGAAGGCGAGCGCCAACTGGTCATCGCCCAGGCCAATATCGATCAGGAAGCCAACCGGGCACGCGAAAGCCTGCGTGAACAGGTTTCTGCGCTGGCTGTGGCCGGTGCAGAAAAAATCCTGCGTCGCGAGGTCAATGCAGAAACCCACGCTGACCTGCTGAACCAGCTGAAAGCCGAGCTGTAAATCATGGGTGAATTATCTACCCTGGCACGCCCTTACGCCGAAGCGGCATTCCGCCTGGCACAGGATGAAAATGACCTGGCAGGCTGGTCTCGGCGTATCGCCACGCTGGCGGTGATCGTTAGCGACGCCCAGGTGGCGCGGCTGTTTGGCGACCCGGCCGTATCTGCCGAGCGCGTGGCCGGTCTGGTGATCGATGTGGCCGGTGAGGACCTGGGCGAACGTGGCAGAAATTTCATCCAGGTGCTGGCCGAGAATGACCGTCTGCCCCTGTTGCCGGAAATCAGCGCGCAATTCGAGACCTTGAAGGCTGGCGCCGAAGGTATCCTCGAAGCCACCATTACCAGTGCGCAGGCGCTGACGCAGGCGCAGATCGACGACCTGGTCGCCGGGCTCAAGGCCAAATTTAACCGCACGGTAAACGTACAGGTCGTGGTCGATCCCGAACTGATCGGGGGCGCGGTGATTGCCATCGGTGACCAGATAATAGACGGCTCGGTCAAGGGACGACTCCAGCGCATGGCTTTCGCGCTTCAGGGTTAAGACAGCTTAGGCGAATCACGTACTCAAAAATTATCGGAACCCAACGGTTCGGAGAACAAACATGCAACTGAATCCAAGTGAAATCAGCGAACTGATTAAAGCCAAGATCGAAAACCTCGGTGCGTCGAGTGAATTACGCACCCAGGGCACGATCGTGTCCGTCACCGACGGCATCGTCCGCATTCATGGTTTGTCCGATGTGATGTCGGGTGAAATGATCGAAATGCCGGGTAACACCTTCGGGGTCGCGCTCAACCTCGAGCGCGATTCCGTCGGCGCGGTGATCCTGGGCGATTACGAACACATCACCGAAGGCGATGTGGCCAAGTGCACCGGCCGTATTCTCGAAGTGCCGGTCGGTCACGCCCTGCTCGGTCGCGTAGTGAACTCGCTGGGTCAGCCAATCGACGGCAAGGGCCCCATCACTGCCGAGACCACGATGCCGATCGAGCGCATTGCGCCGGGCGTGATCGAACGTAAATCGGTCGACCAGCCGGTGCAGACAGGCCTCAAGTCGATCGACGCGATGGTTCCGATTGGCCGCGGCCAGCGCGAACTGATCATCGGCGACCGCCAGACCGGCAAGACCGCCGTCGCGATCGACGCCATCATCAACCAGAAAGGCACCGGCGTGAAATGCATCTACGTCGCGATCGGCCAGAAGGCGTCCTCGGTGGCCAACGTGGTGCGCAAGCTGGAAGAGCATGGCGCCATGGCGCACACCATCGTCGTCGCCGCGACCGCTGCCGATGCTGCCGCGATGCAGTACATCGCACCGTATTCCGGCTGCACCATGGGCGAGTTCTTCCGTGATCTTGGTGAAGACGCACTGATCGTGTACGACGATCTGACCAAGCAGGCGTGGGCCTACCGTCAGGTGTCCCTGCTGTTGCGCCGCCCGCCGGGCCGCGAAGCCTATCCAGGCGACGTGTTCTACCTGCACTCGCGTCTGCTGGAGCGCGCCGCGCGCGTCAACGCCGAGTACGTCGAGAAGATCACCAACGGCGCCGTCAAGGGCAAGACCGGTTCACTGACTGCGCTGCCGATCATCGAAACGCAGGCGGGTGACGTCTCCGCTTTTGTGCCGACCAACGTGATCTCGATTACCGACGGCCAGATCTTTCTGGAAACCGACCTGTTCAACGCCGGCATCCGTCCCGCCATCAACGCCGGCCTGTCGGTGTCCCGCGTCGGCGGCGCCGCGCAGACCAAGGTCATCAAGAAGCTGGGGGGCGGTATCCGTCTCGCGCTGGCGCAGTACCGCGAACTCGCGGCCTTCGCGCAGTTCGCTTCCGACCTCGACGAAGCGACCCGCAAGCAGCTCGAACGTGGCCGCCGCGTGACCGAACTGATGAAGCAGGCGCAATACTCGCCGATGTCGGTTTCACAGATGGCACTGTCTCTGTTTGCCGTCAACAATGGCTATATGGACGATCTCGACGTCAACAAGATCCTGCCATTCGAATCCGCCCTGATGGGGTTCATGAAATCCAAGCACGCCAGCATCATGGATACCATCGAGACCAGCGGCAATCTGGATGAGGCCACCGAAAAGGCGCTTTTTGCCGCGGCTGACGAGTTCAAGAAAACCGGTGTTTATTGATTGGCCGCTGATTAGGAGCCGCTGGTTTAAGGAGTAGCAATGGCAGCCGGAAAAGAGATACGGACCAAGATCAAGAGCGTCGAAAATACGCGCAAGATCACCAAGGCAATGGAAATGGTCGCTGCGTCCAAGATGCGCAAGGCACAGGAGCGCATGAAAGCCGCACGCCCGTATGCCGAAAAAATCGCCCGCGTGGCGATGCATCTGGCCTACGCCCATACGGAATACAAGCATCCGTTCGTCATCGCGCGCGACGTCAAGCGTGTCGGACTCATCATCGTCACCTCGGACAAAGGTCTGTGCGGGGGCCTCAATACCAACGTCCTGCGTGTGGTGGTCGGGCAAATGAAACAGTGGGAAGCCGCCGGTGTGGGCATTGACGTGACCGCGATCGGCAACAAGGGACTGGGTTTCATGCAGCGGCTCGGCGCCAACGTGGTGTCGCAGCTCACCGGCATTGGCGATACCCCGCGGGTGGACACGCTGATCGGTCCGGTAAGAATCATGCTGGATGCGTATCTGGACGGCAGGATAGACGCCCTTCATCTCGTCTACAACCGCTTCATCAATACGATGAAGCAGGAACCGACGATGACGCAGCTGCTGCCCCTGCAGCAAATGGAAGATGCCGAAGAGGCCAGCCTGAAAACGCACTGGGATTATATCTACGAGCCCGATGCCAAGCCTGTCGTCGACGGCATGCTGCTGCGTTACATCGAATCGCTGGTGTATCAGGGCGTGGCCGAGAATATCGCATGCGAGCAGTCTGCCCGGATGGTGGCGATGAAGGCCGCTTCCGACAATGCGAAAGACGTGATTGGCGAACTGAAGCTGATTTACAACAAGACGCGTCAGGCTGCGATCACCAAGGAGCTGTCAGAAATCGTGGCGGGGGCGGCTGCCGTTTGAGCCGCCGCGATTTAAGCAATTGGGCGTGACTCATATGAACGAAGCGAATGTTATGACGAGACCAAATTGCAATAGCGCAGCGGCGGTCTGAGCGCACGACATGCAGAATTTAATTGATTCGATCAAGATTTAACTTAATTAGGATGGCAACATGAGCAACGGAAAAATTGTTCAGATCATCGGCGCCGTGGTGGACGTGGAGTTTTCGCGTGAGTCCATGCCGAGGGTCTTCGAAGCGTTGACAATGCAGTCGCCGGAACTGACGATGGAAGTCCAGCAGCAGCTGGGCGACGGCGTCGTCCGCGCGATTGCGATGGGCTCCACTGACGGTCTGCGCCGGGGCATGGAAGTGCTCGCAACCGGTAACCCGATCATGGTGCCGGTCGGCCAGGCGACGCTTGGCCGCATCATGAACGTGCTGGGCACGCCCATTGATGAAATGGGCCCGGTCAGTGCCGACACGCATATGCCGATTCACCGCAAGCCACCGGCCTATGCCGATCAGGCCACCGCGGTGGAAATTCTTGAAACCGGCATCAAGGTGATCGACCTGATCATGCCGATCGCCAAAGGCGGCAAGGTCGGTCTGTTCGGCGGCGCCGGCGTTGGCAAGACCGTGACCCTGATGGAGCTGATCCGCAACATCGCGGTCGCGCACTCGGGATTCTCCGTGTTTGCCGGCGTCGGCGAACGAACCCGCGAAGGCAACGACTTCTATCACGAGATGAAGGAAGGCGGCGTGCTCGACAAGGTCGCGCTGGTCTACGGCCAGATGAACGAACCCCCGGGCAACCGTCTGCGCGTCGCGCTGACCGGCCTGACCATGGCCGAATATTTCCGCGACGAGGGTCGCGACGTTCTGCTGTTCGTCGACAACATCTATCGTTACACCCTGGCCGGCACCGAAGTGTCCGCGCTGCTGGGCCGGATGCCGTCCGCGGTGGGCTACCAGCCGACGCTGGCCGATGAAATGGGCCGTCTGCAGGAACGCATCACCTCGACCCGCACCGGTTCGATCACCTCGTTCCAGGCCGTGTACGTGCCGGCGGATGACTTGACCGACCCGTCGCCCGCCACCACCTTCGCCCACCTCGACGCGACGCTGGTGCTGAGCCGTCAGGTCGCCGAACTCGGTATCTACCCGGCGGTGGATCCGCTCGATTCGACGTCACGGATTCTCGATCCACAGGTTGTCGGTGACGAGCATTACAGCGTCGCGCGCGCGGTGCAGGGCACGCTGCAGAAATACAAGGAATTGCGCGACATCATCGCGATCCTGGGCATGGACGAGCTGTCGCCGGAAGACAAGCTGGCGGTGTCCCGCGCGCGGAAAATCCAGCGCTTCCTGTCACAGCCTTTCTTCGTCGCCGAAGTGTTCACCGGCGCGCCCGGCAAATACGTCACGCTGAAGGAGACCATCGCCGGCTTCAAGGCGATCGTCGACGGCGAATACGACCATTTGCCCGAACAAGCCTTCTACATGGTCGGTGCGATCGAAGAAGCCGTCGAAAAAGCGAAGACAATTCAATAAGACAGTAAAGGCAGAAAGATGAAGCGGAAGGGTAGATAGGCCCGACGCTTCATCTTTCACCCTCCACCAAGGAAGCAGCAATGGCCATGACCATTCACGTTGACATCGTCAGCGCAGAAGAATCGCTCTACTCCGGCATCGCCGAAATGGTGGTTGCCCCCGGCGAGCGCGGCGAGCTCGGCATTTATCCGCAGCACACGCCGCTTCTGACCACGCTCAAGCCCGGCACGGTACGTATCAAGTCGCCGAGCCAGGCAGAAGAAGTGCTGGTCTACGTGTCCGGCGGCATTCTCGAAGTGCAGCCGCACGTTGTCACCATCCTGTCCGACACCGCCATCCGGGGTGTCGACCTGGACGAAGCCAAGGTGCTTGAGGCAAAGCGCATCGCCGAGGATGCGATGAAGAGCAAGGCAGCCACGCTCGACTACGCGCAGGCACAGATCGAACTGGCCCAGGCAGTCGCCCAGCTGGCCACAATCAGGAAATTGCGCACCCGGACTTGATCGTTCAGTGACCGCTGTAACAGGGCAATCCGCGGGTTGCTTTTTGGTGCGGCAAGCCCAGGCCTTGGAATCGCCACCTGGATTCTGGTGGCGATGAAGGATTCATCTGACAAGGCTTAAGCAAATCCTCTGACAGGCAAGCATTGATTGACGGCGTAAATTGAAAAACGCGTATTATCCAGTCGACTGACGATTCGGGCCGCTTTTGCCCAATGTGTCGGCCACTGTGAGGCATTGCCCGATCATGCTGACCAGTCAGCGGTGTGCGAATTGCGGACACAGCAGCTGTGGCAAGTTTTTTTCGTCGAGTCATGACAACAATCAAAGGGACCTGAACATGCGAACAAGCTCTTTTCTTCTCTGTGCAAGTGTTGCGGCGCTTATGTCTGCCGGGCCACTTTCTGCCCATGCAGCGCAAGCGGCATCGGCTCCGGGTGTTTTTTACGATCCAAGCAACGTCGACAGCCCAACCGGGAAAACGATTGGTTACGAGCTATACAGGACAATCGGCTGCCCAGGCAGAGAGCTGGGGGGCAAGCCTTGTGATGTACCCAAGGAAGCGGATACCGACGGCGACGGCGTAGTCGACAGCAAGGACAAGTGTCCTGGCACGCCGCAAGGCCGGAAGGTTGACGCGGACGGATGCGAACTGGACACGGATGGCGACGGAATTGTGGATGGCGACGACAAGTGTCCGAGCGTGTATGCCAAGACTGCGGACGGTTGTCCGGCTGCGGTAGCCACCCCCGCACCTGTCGAGCCGGCTGCCCTGGCGCCTGCTGCTACCCCTGCGCCGGCGCCCAAGCTGGTACTTGAGGATGTCAATTTCGATTTCGACAAGGCGACCCTGCGCCCTCAAGCGAAAGAGAAGCTCGATGAAATGGCGGCAAGCCTGAAGGCGTGGGGAGACGTCAAGGTTGAGGTTGCAGGTCACACCGATAGCGTGGGAACCCAGGCCTACAATGAGCAGCTGTCCCTCCAACGTGCAGAAGCGGTACGCACCTATATGGTCGGTGCAGGCCTTCCTGCCGATCAATTCGTGGTCAAAGGCTATGGTGAAAGCCAGCCCGTCGCCACCAACGAAACGAAAGAGGGCCGCGCCCAGAACCGTCGGGTGGAGCTCCAGCCGGTCAAGTAAGACGATTGTCGCCGACCCCCTACGAGGCTTCGTTCTACCCGGGGTTGGTTACTACGCAGAGCGAGCCTGCGTATCGCGCCTGGAAGGGCGGGGCTTATCGAGTCAGTTAGCCAGACAAGGCAACCTTCGGGTTGCCTTGTCATTTTCATTTTGGCGGCCCGTACAGGCTTTATACTTGGCGCGCGATTTGCTCTTTTCCTGCTGATGCGATTCACACTCTGAGACCCTACGAATACAGTCCATGCTTGAAATCCTGATTCTCGCGGCGGGCAAGGGCACGCGGATGCGTTCCGATCTGCCCAAGGTGCTGCACAAACTGGCAGGCAAGTCGTTGCTTGGCCACGTGGTGACAACGGCCCATGCATTGGGTGCGGTCCAGACCTGCGTGGTCTATGGCTTTGGCGGCGAGGCGGTGCCGCAGGCGATGGCTGACGACAAACTGACGTTTGTGCTTCAGGCTGAACAGCACGGTACCGGCCATGCCGTGAAGCAGGCGCTGCCGCGATTGTCTGATGACAGTGTGACGCTGGTGCTGTACGGCGATGTGCCGTTGACGCACGTGCGCACCCTGCAGCCCCTGGTGACTGCGGCCGGGGCAGGCAAACTGGGGCTGCTGACCATCAATCTGGCGCAGCCCGACGGCTACGGACGTATCGTGCGCGATGCCGACGGTCGGGTGCGCCGCATCGTCGAGCACAAGGATGCGTCGCCCGCCGAGCGCGCGATTCATGAAGTCAACACCGGCATCCTCGCCGTGGCGACCCGGTATCTCAGGCGGTGGATCGAGGAGCTGAAGAACGACAATGCGCAGGGCGAGTACTACCTCACCGACATCATCGCATTGGCGGTTAGGGATGGCGTGGAAGTAGACACTTACCAACCTGGCTTTGAATGGGAGGTGCTGGGTGTCAACAGCAAGGCCCAGTTGGCCCAACTGGAGCGCATCCATCAGGGCGAGATCGCCCAGGCACTGCTCGAGGCCGGCGTCACCCTGATGGACCCGGCCCGCGTCGACGTGCGCGGCACCTTATCGTGCGGGCGCGACGTCGTGATCGACGTCAACTGTGTGTTCGAGGGGAATGTGAAATTGGGCGACGGCGTGCAAGTGGGCGCTAACTGTGTGTTGCGGAACGTGCAGGTTGCCGCGGCCACCCGTATCGATGCCTTCACGCTGATTGACGATGCCGAGATCGGTGAAGCCAACCGGCTGGGGCCATTCTCGCGCATCCGTCCGGGCACCACGCTGGCGCGTGACGTCCACGTCGGCAACTTCGTCGAGATCAAGAACAGCCAGATCGGCGATGGCTCCAAGGTCAACCACCTGTCCTATATCGGCGACGCGACCGTGGGCAAGCGCGTCAACATCGGTGCGGGCACCATCACCTGCAATTACGATGGCGCCCACAAGCACCGCACGGTCATCGAGGACGATGTTTTCGTGGGGTCCGATACCCAGCTGGTGGCGCCGGTCACCGTCGGCCAGGGCGCGACGCTGGGTGCGGGCACCACCCTGACGCAGAACGCGCCCGCTGGTGAACTGACGCTATCGCGGACGAAGCAGTTCACCGTCGACGGCTGGAAACGGCCGCTCAAACAGAAAAAGGACAGTTAGGTATGTGCGGCATAGTCGGCGCGGTAGCGCAGCGTAACGTTGTTCCCATTCTGCTCGAGGGCCTGCGGCGGCTGGAATATCGCGGTTACGATTCCGCCGGTCTCGTTACCATTAACGGCGGCCTCAAGCGGGTGCGCAGCATCGGCCGGGTCGCCTCGCTGACGGAGGCCTGCGCAGCGCATGAGATACACGGACAGCTCGGTATCGCGCACACCCGCTGGGCCACCCATGGCGCGCCGTCGGAAGCCAACGCCCATCCGCATGTCAGCGGCGGGCTCGCGGTGGTGCACAACGGCATTATCGAAAATCATGAGGCCTTGCGGACGCGGCTGCAGCAACAGGGCTTTGTGTTTTCGTCGGAAACCGATACCGAAGTCATCGCCCACCTGATCGAGCTGTATTTCCGCCAGTCGAAAGATCTGCTGGCCGCCACGCGTGCAGCGGTCGCCGAGCTCGAGGGTGCGTATGCAATTGGCGTGGTCCACGAGGGCACGCCCAATCGTCTGGTGTGCGCCCGCAAAGGCAGTCCGCTGCTGATCGGACTCGGTATCGAGGAAAACTTCATCGCCTCTGACGTTTCGGCCTTGTTACCGGTGACGCAGCGCGTAATGTACCTGGAAGAGGGCGATGTCGCGGACATCGGCCTGCTGAACGTGACGGTGTATGACGCGAACGGGAACAAGGTCGACCGTAGCGTGCATATTTCCGAGCTGACGTCAGACATGGCCGAACTCGGCAATTACCGCCATTTCATGCAGAAGGAAATTCACGAGCAGCCGCGCGCGCTGACCGATACGCTGCTGACTGCGGTGGCGCAGGACCGGGTGTTGCCCGAATGGTTCGGCTTCGACGCCGCCGAGGTGCTGGCGAAGGTTAACGCGGTGACCTTCCTCGCCTGCGGCACCAGCTATCATGCGGCGAAAGTCGCCACGTACTGGCTGGAACAGATCGCCGGCATCCCGGCCAATGCCGAAATCGCCAGCGAATACCGCTACCGCACCTCGGTGCCCAACCCCGATGCCCTCATCGTCACCATTTCGCAGTCGGGTGAAACGGCCGACACGCTGGCGGCGCTGAACCACGCCAGGGAACTGGGCCAGGACAAGACGCTGACCATTTGCAACGTTCCAGAGTCAGCGCTCACACGCGCCTCGCGCCTGAAGTTCCTGACGCGTGCCGGCCCGGAGATTGGCGTTGCCTCGACCAAGGCCTTCACCACCCAGCTGGCCGGCCTGTTCCTGCTGACGCTGGTGCTGGCCAAGCTGCGCGGACGGCTTACTGCGGAGCAGGAGGCCGGCTATCTGGCCGAATTGCGGAGCCTGCCGAACAAGCTGCAGCAGGTGCTGGCGCTCGAGCCGCAGGTCGAAGCCTGGGCCCAGCGCTTCGCCAACAAGCAGCACGCGCTTTTCCTCGGCCGCGGCATACATTACCCGATCGCACTTGAAGGTGCGCTGAAGCTGAAGGAGATTTCCTATATCCACGCCGAAGCCTATCCCGCGGGCGAACTCAAGCATGGCCCGCTGGCGCTGGTGGACGAAGACATGCCGGTGATTACCATCGCGCCCAACGACCAGCTGATCGAAAAGCTGAAATCGAACATGCAGGAAGTGCGCGCGCGCGGCGGCGAGCTGTACGTGTTCGCCGATGGCGACGTGTCCATCGAGGAATCGGCCTTCATCCACGTCATCAAGCTGCCCGGCGGCAGCAATGGTGCGTTGTCGCCCATCCTGCACACCCTGCCGCTGCAGCTGTTGTCGTACCATGCCGCCCTGCAGAAAGGCACCGACGTCGACAAGCCGCGCAACCTGGCGAAGTCGGTCACGGTGGAGTAAGGGCAGTCGGGAATACAAAAAAGCGCGGCCATCCAGCCGCGCTTTTTTTCACCGGAAACCCTCCGCTCAGTGCCGCTTGTGGTCTTCCTTCAACGCCAGCGTGGCGACCTGGACGCGATTGCGCAGGCCAAGCTTTTCCATGATGTTGCGCAGGTGGTTGCGCACGGTGTTTTCCGACAGGGTCATCTTGTAGGCGATGGCCTTGTTGGAATGACCTTCCTTCACATGGTCGACGATCTCCATCTCGCGCGCGGTCAGGGCGGACAGGGCGCTGTTGTTGAGTTCGCCGCGCGCCATCTTCTGCATGATGTTGAGCGGGAAGCTGCTCTGGCCGTCGCACACGCTGCGAATGGCTGCCAGCACCTGATCGGGATCGCTGGATTTGACGACATAGCCGTCGACGCCGGAAGAAATGGCCTCGGAGATTTCCTCGTCGGAATCGGCGATGGTCAGCATGATGACCTTGATGCCGAGGTCGCGCAGCTCGGAAACCAGATCGAGGCCATCGGCGTCGGGCAGCGACCGATCGAGCAGCGCGGCATCCGCCCGGTTGCCGGCTTCGATCCAGGCGCGCAGCTCGGCGGCGTTGGCCAGCTGGGCCGTGAGGTGCAGATCCGCTTCCTGCTCGATATAGCCTGCCACACCCATGCGCAAGAGCGGATGATCGTCGATGAGGATGATATTCAGGGAGCTGGGCATTGCTTCTCCGACAAGTGGTACGCGGTGCGTATCGGTTATGTTGGCAGATTACGCGGCTTGCGTGGTGCTTTTTCGAATACTGCATCATATACCGGAATGGGGAGCCATTTCAGCATTCGCGCCACCCATGCCATTTGCCACGGGATCACCGTGTAGCGGCGGCGGCGGGCGATGCAGCGGGCCACTTTGACGGCAGCGCTCTGTACCGACATCCTGAAGGGCATGGCATACGGATTGACCCGCGTCATGGGGGTGTCGATGTAGCCGGGCGCTACCGTGACCACCGCCATGCCGCGTACTTTCAATTCCAGTCGCAGTGCCTCGAGATAGACCGTGGCGGCCGCCTTCGAGGCCGAATAGGCGCCGCCGCCCGGCAGTCCGCGCAGCCCGGCCACACTGGAAATGCCGCACAGCACGCTGCCAGGCGGCATGGCGGCGATGAAGGGCTGGAAAGTATGCACCAGCCCGAGCACATTGGCGTCCATCACCGCGCGGAACACTGCGGCATCTTCGGCGAATTCGGTGAGCGTGCCGACGCTGATCCCCGCTGCCGCAATGACGATGTCGGGTGCGCCAACCGTGCTCAAAAATGCGGCAGCCGCATGCTGCATGGCCGTCGCGTCGCGCACATCGGCTTGATAGAGGTGGGCATCCAGCGTAGCGGCGGTGGTCTGCAGGCCATCCAGACGGCGCCCGACCAGCCCTAGTTGTGCGCCCGCTGCGCCATAGTGTCGCGCCAGTGCCGCACCCAGGCCGGAACTGGCCCCGGTGATGAATACCCGCAAAGGCCTGTTCGATACCGGGGATGGAGCGGGTGACAACCGGCTTACTTCGTGGATTTTTTCTTGCCGTTGCGGTCGTCGCGCGCCTTGACGATCAACTGGTCAAGAACCTCGAACAGGCGGGGCTCGCTGCCGGTCATCGACTCCGAGGTGGCGTACTTGCCGTCGATGATGAAGGCCGGCACGCCCATGATGCCGTAGGTGGTAGCGAGCTGCGCACCGCGTGTGGCCTTGGACTGGGTTGAGAAGGAGTTGTAGATGGCCTCGAAGTTCTTGCGGTCCACCCCCTGTTTTGTGATCCAGTTGCCGAGGACAGCCGGATCGTTGAGGTTGAGATTTTCCACATGGTAGGCGTTGAAAACCTTCTCGTTCAGACGTTTCAACAGGTCCATCTGTTGCAGGGTGTAATAGAGCTTCGCACCCGGCATCCAGTCGTTGCGGAACACGGCCGGCACGCGGCGGATCTCGGCATCCTTGGGCAGCGTCTTCAGCCAGGTGTTGAGGCCAGGCTCAAGCTGATAGCAATGCGGACAGCGGTACCAGAAGAACTCCAGCACCTCGATTTTCTTGCCGGTCGCAACCGGCTGCGGCACGCTGACGACAGTGTAATCGCGCCCCTCGAAGACTTCCTCGGGTGCGGCAAGGGCGGACAAGGACAGAACGGCGGCGGCAAAAAAAGCCAGAGTGCGGGCAAACATCAAGGCGTCTCCTGTTGGGTGGGAACTTCTTTGACCAGCGTGACCGGGATATTGTTCTGCGCAAGCAGGCTGCGGGTACGGTTTGCCTCGTCGGCGTTGTGGAACGGACCAATTCGCACACGGTGCAGCACGCCCTTGCTGGCGACTTCGCTGGTCTGGATGACCGCCTCGATGCCCAGCATGGCCAGTTGGGCTTTCAGGTTGTCGGCTTCGTCGGCCCGCTGGAATGCGCCTGCCTGCAGATAAAGCAGCGGCGCGATGGCAGCGGGTGGCGTGGCGTCAGGCAGAGCGCTGGCGGTATCATTGTTGTCCGGCAGTACCTTGTAGAAATCGAAGCTGGGAGCGGTGTCGGGCGTGGTCGATGCGGGTGTAACGGGTTGGGTGGATGTGTCTGCACGCTTGCCGAGCTTGAACGGGTTGAGGTCGGTCGCCCACAGCGCGACGCCCACCGCGAGAATCGCGCCAATGACGAGACCAATCAGCACGCCGGTGAAAATGGAGCCGCCGCGTGAGCGGCCGGATTTGCGGGAAGCGGGTTTTGCCATGACTACATTTTCTCCGGAGCGGATACGCCGAGCAAGGCCAGGCCGTTGACGATCGCAATGCGCGTCGCGTCAGCCAGAGACAGCCGGGCAAGTTTTGTCGACCCATCGTCGACCAGGAATTTTTCGGCGTTGTACCAGGAATGGAAATCGCCTGCCAGCAGCTGCAGGTAATGCACCAGCAGGTGCGGCGCCAGTTCGCGCGCGGCGGCGGCGACCGTTTCCGGGTATTCGGCCAGGCGCTGCAACAGATCGCGTTCATGCGACGCAGTCAACGGTGCGAGGTCGGCGTCATCGAGCGCAGCGGCCGTGCCGCCCCATTCCTCGAACACCCGGCAGATGCGTGCGTGCGCATACTGCACGTAGTAGACGGGGTTGTCGTTGTTCTTCGCCAGCGCGAGATCGACATCGAAGATGTACTCGGTGTCGGCCTTGCGCGAGAGCAGGAAAAAACGCACCGCGTCCTTGCTGGTCCACTCGATGAGGTCGCGCAGGGTGACGTAGCTGCCGGCGCGCTTGGAGATCTTCACCTCCTCGCCGCCGCGCATCACGCGCACCATCGTGTGCAGCAGATAGTCCGGGTAACCTTCGGCGATACCCACGCCGGTTGCCTGCAGGCCGGCGCGCACGCGCGCGATGGTGCCGTGGTGGTCGGTGCCCTGGATGTTGATGGCGCGCTCGTAGCCGCGTTCCCACTTGGCGATGTGATAGGCGACGTCGGGCACGAAATAGGTATAGGTGCCGTCGGACTTCTTCATCACGCGGTCCTTGTCGTCGCCGTAATCCGTCGTGCGCAGCCACAGCGCGCCGTCCTGCTCGTAGGTCTTGCCGGCGCCGATGAGCTTGCCCACTGTCGCGTCGACGCGCCCGCTGGTATACAGGCTCGACTCCAGGTAGTAGTTGTCGAAGCGCACTTCGAAGGCCTGCAGATCGAGGTCCTGCTCGTGGCGCAGGTAGGCGACCGCGAACTGGCGGATCGAGTCGAGATCGTTGGCGTCGCCCGTGGCGGTGAATTTACGGTCATCCGACTTCACGGTTTTTCGGGCGACAAAGTCGGCCGCGATATCGGCGATGTAGTCGCCGTTGTAGGCGGCTTCCGGCCAGGCGGCGTCACCCGGCTTGAATCCTTTCACGCGCGCCTGCACGCTGCTGGCGAGCGTGGCGATCTGCACGCCGGCGTCGTTGTAGTAGAACTCGCGGTAGACCTCCCAGCCCTGCGCCGCGTACAGGTTGCAGATCGCATCGCCGAGCGCGGCCTGGCGGCCGTGGCCGACATGCAGCGGGCCGGTCGGGTTGGCCGAGACGAACTCGACCAGCATCTTGTGGCCGTGGCCCGCTTCGCTGCGGCCGAACTGTGCACCCGCCGAGCGGATCTGCGGCACGATGCCATGCCAGGCGGCGGGCGTGAGGTGGAAGTTGATGAAGCCGCCCCCGGCGATCTCGGCTTTGGCGATCAGCGGCGATTTTGGCAGTTCGGTCAGGATCAGCTGTGCCAGCTCGCGCGGATTCTTTTTCAGCGGGCGCGCCAGCTGCATCGCGGCATTGCTGGAAAAATCGCCGTGAGCGGGGTTTTTCGGGCGTTCGATCTCGAGACTGACCGGCGTGTCGGGCGCCACGACTTCGAGGGCCTCGCCGATTAGAAGCGCGATCTGGTCTTTGAGTGGGTGGGTGTTGGACATGGTTACAAAGAGGACGGGCTTTGACGCATCCTCAGTGTTTGAATGGGTAGCCCGCGATTATATGCGCCGCATGCACGGCCTCAAAACACCAGCGGATCGACATCGAGTGACCAGCGGGCCACGCGCGGCCTGATGCCGTCGAACTGCGGTCGCCAGTCGCGCACGAATTTCTGCAGGGCCAGCCGGTTCGCCGACTGGATCAGCAGCTGCCCACGTTCGAGATTGGCCACGCGCGCCATCGGCGCCGGCGTGGCACTGAACACGCTGACGTTGACGTCGTCGGGCGCCAGTGCCGCGGCGCGTTGCAGGAAAGCCAGCGCCGCATCCATCGTCTTCGCTTCGGCGCGCAACAGCATCTGACGGGTGAACGGCGGCAGGTCGAGCTGCTTGCGTTCGGCCAGCAACGCGCGTGCATAGCCGGAATAGTCGTGGCGCTGCAGATAGCGGAACAAGGGGTGGTCGGGAAAGGCGGTCTGGATCAGCACACGGCCCGGCTTGTCGGCGCGCCCGGCGCGCCCGGCCACCTGCATCAGCTGGGCGAACAGGCGCTCGGTGGCGCGAAAGTCCGGGCTGTAGAGCGCGCCGTCGGTGTCGAGGATCAGCGCCAGCGTCATGTTGGGAAAGTCATGGCCCTTGGCCAGCATCTGGGTACCGACCAAAATGTCGATTTCGCCACCGTGCACCGCTTCGCCGAGTTCGGCCCAGGCGCGCGGGCGCATGGTGTCGCGGTCGATGCGGCGGATGCGGGCGGCGGGCAGACACGCGGCCAGCGTTTCTTCCAGTCGCTGGGTGCCCTGGCCGAGTGCCTTGAGATCGGGATTGCCGCAACTCGGGCATGCGGGCGGGATGCGCGTCTCGTACCCGCAGTGATGGCATTTCAGACGGTGCGAGGTTCGGTGCAGCACCAGCCGCGCCGAACAGCGCGGGCATGGCGATACCCAAGCGCAGCCCGGACAATACAGCGCCGGCGCATAGCCGCGCCGGTTGAGAAAGACCAGGCCCTGCTCGCCCCGCGTCAGCGTGTCGGTCAGCGCGGCGAGCGCGGGCCGGGTGAGGCCGTTATCGACCGGAATATGCTTGAGATCGACCAGTTCGATGTCAGGCAGCTGCGCCTGGCTGATGGCGCGCTGTTTCAATTCGATCAGCTGGTAGCGGCCGTTCAGGGCTTGTGCGTAGCTTTCCAGTGAAGGGGTGGCCGAGCCGAGTACGACCGGAACATCGGATTGCTTGCCGCGCGCGATGGCAACGTCACGCGCGGAGTAGCGCAGACCATCCTGTTGCTTGAATGAGGCGTCGTGCTCCTCGTCGACGACGATCAATCCCAGTCGGGGAAGCGGCGCGAATACGGACAGGCGGGTGCCGAGCAGGATGTCGCTTGCCGGCGCGGCGAGCCAGTTTTCCGCGCGTGCCGTTTCGCTCAAACCGCTGTGCAAGGTGGCGATGCTGCGCCCGGGGAATCTGCGGCGGAAATGCTGTTCCAGTTGCGGGGTGAGGGCGATTTCGGGGATCAACACCAGCGCCTGCCGCCCGGTTGCCAATACCGCGTCGATCAGGCGCAGGTACAGTTCGGTCTTGCCGCATCCGGTGACGCCATGCATGAGATGAACGCCAAACTGTCCCAAGGCGGGAAGCAGGCGGTCGAGCGCAGCCTGCTGTTCGGCGGTCGCTGCAGGGGCTGCCTGGGTCGGTGGCGCATGACCGGCAGCGGGCGGCAGAGCTAGCCATTCCGCCCAGCCAGCCGCCACCAGCGCGGCGGCATGGCGACCCTGTTTCTGATCGCGCACTGTCTCGCGCGCCTGCGGCGCCACGCGCAACGCCTCGAGCAGGGCACGTTGTGCGCGGGCACGGGCGGACGGTTCGGCAGCCTGGCCGGCTACGGTGACCGCCAGCCAGGGCTTGTGCGCAATAAATGGCGTGGCATTGCGCAGACGCGGCGGCAGCGTGGCGAGCAGGATCGCGCCCAGCGGATAGTGATAATAGTCGGCGCAAAACCGGGCCAGACGGACGGTATCGGGTGCCAGGGCAGGGCGATCGTCCAGTACGCGGATGACGTCGCGCAATTTGTCGGCCACGATGGTGCTGTCGGCGCGCCGTTCCAGCGCGACACCGACCTGAACCGTACGGCCGAACGGGACCTCGATCAGGCTGCCCGGCCGTACCGGACCCAGTTGGTCCGGCAGGCGATAGTCGAACAGCCGGTAAAGCGGGGTGTCGAGCGCGACCTGGAGGATGGACGGCATGTTAGCGGCGAATCTTGGCTAAATATCGGAAAAGTTTCACTAACTGATTGTTAACCAAAGGGAATTCGACCTTGTCCACGCAAGCTGTGGATAATTGTGTGAGTGATTTGTGTCGACTGCCCACCAATGCCCGTGTTCAGGCGGTCGGGTCTACCCGGCTAAAAAGCGTGCAAACCAATAAATCCATATTTTTCAGAAACTTATAAACATGGCCTGACTGTCAAGGCCTTGACACAAAAAAAGTTCCGGTGCGTCAAAATTGTGCATAAGTTGATGCTTCTATTGCCGCCAATACGGGCCTTGTACACGATTGCTGCGTACAAGGCCTTGTTTTAGCGGGATTTATGCCTGCTGTATTCCGGCGATTACCCAACCGCCCTGGCCCTGCGTGGATTTGCTGAGGTGCCAGACTTCATCCAGCGGCGTGGCGTCCTGATCGGCCGCTTCCCGTACGAGGCCGGTGAAACGAACGCTGACGATGTGGTGGTTGTCCTCGTCGACGGCTTCCAGCACCTCGGCATCGAGCGTCATCACGTCCGTGGTTTGTGCAGATTCGCCGCGTTCGGCCAGTTGCATGCGGATTTCGGCAAAGACTTCGGGCGTGGTGAAGGCGCGCAGATCGTCCAGGTTGCCGGCGTCGAAGGCGGCCTGCAGGCGGATGAAGTTGAGCTTGGCTTCGCGCACGAAAGACTCGGCGTCAAAGCCGGGCGGGAAGGCGGCGCCGCCGGATGCCGCGGCAGGCGACTGCGCAAACCCGGCGGGCGCAGGGTTCATGCCGGAAGCCGGCATGCCGGCGTATTGCATGGCCGGGGCTGCGGGGGCACTGCGCCGCAGCAGGAAACGGATCAGCATGAAGGCGGCCATCGCCAGCAGGGCCAGCATCAGGAAATTGGCCATTTCTTCGCCGAGGCCGAGGTGGGAAAAGAGTGCTGCAAGGCCCAGTCCGGCGGCCAGACCGGCGATCGGACCCATCCAGCTACGTTTTTGTGGAGTCGGGGTGGCCGGCGTGGCCTGTTGCGAACGCTGCGGGGCGGCAGTCTGTTTCGCCGGAGCGGTGCGTTTCATGCCGAAAGACTTGCCACCACCCATGCGTCGGGCTTCGGCATCTTCAACGACGAAACCGACGCTGATGAATAGGGCGAACAGGGTGATCAAGAATCGTTTCATGGTTTTCGTGTAAATCCTGGTAATTGAAGAAGGGGTTGATGGAGGGGGCGAGGCTTTGGCGCCGTTATATCAGGCAGCGGGCGGGACTGCACGCACGGCGCGACTCTTCGAGTGTACCGCTTCGACCAGAACGCTGACGTTGTCCGGATTGGTGAATTGAGAAATGCCGTGGCCGAGGTTGAACACGTGGCCGGGGTGGTTGCCGTAGCTGTCGATGATGCGCGCGACCTCGCTGCGGATGATGTCCGGCGTTCCGTGCAGGGCGCCGGGGTCGAGGTTGCCCTGCAAGGCAACCTGGTCGCCTGCGCGGCGACGCGCTTCGCCGATGTCGAGGCCCCAGTCGAGACCGACCGCGTCGGCGCCGATACCAGCCATGGCTTCCAGCCAGTTGCCGCCGCCCTTGGTGAAGATGATGCTCGGCACCCGCAGGCCGTCGCGTTCCTTGATCAGGCTGGCGATGATGCGTTCCATGTAGGCGAGCGAAAATTCCCGATAGGCGTGCGGGCTGAGGCTGCCGCCCCAGGAATCGAAAATCATCACGGCCTGGGCGCCGGCCTCGATCTGCGCGTTGAGGTAATCGATTACCGCACGCGTGTTCACTTCGAGGATACGGTGCAGCAGGTCGGGACGGCTGTACAGCATGGTCTTGATGTGGCGGTAGTCGTCCGAGCCGCCGCCTTCGATCATGTAGCAGGCCAGCGTGTAGGGGCTGCCGGAAAAGCCGATCAGCGGCACCGAGCCGTCAAGCGCGCGGCGGATCGAGCGGACCGCATCCATCACATAGCCCAGCTTGTCGGTCGGGTCGGGTGCGGTGAGATCGCGGATTTCCCATTCGTCCCGTAGCGGGCGCTCGAAGCGCGGTCCTTCGCCAGTCGAGAAAGTCAATCCCAGCCCCATTGCATCGGGCACGGTGAGAATGTCGGAAAACAGGATCGCGGCGTCGAGCGGATAACGCGCCAGCGGTTGCAGTGTGACTTCGGTGGCCAGATCGGGCGTCTTGCACAGCGTCATGAAATCCCCGGCGCGTGCGCGGGTGGCGTTGTATTCCGGCAGGTAGCGTCCGGCCTGGCGCATCAGCCACAGCGGCGTGTATTCGGTCGGCTGGCGCAGCAGCGCGCGCAGAAAAGTATCGTTTTTGAGAGCAGACATGAAGCAGCGGACCAGGACGCAAATCCGTCATTTTAGCAGGCTTGGCGCCGCCAGCCCGGAAGCGGGGCCGGATCGGACGTGGCCGTCTTCGATCCGGCCACCCGGCGCGGGCCGGATTCGGCGGAATCGGTCCGTTGAAGCGGGCCCGGGCAGGCCAGGCGCCGCCATGTTCGCCTGCCGCGATGCGATCCATCGCCGTGCCGGGCGGTCATTGAGCCGCCGGCTCATGCACGGCGGATGCCCGCCTCCTTGACGCATTCCGCAAACGGTCTGTCCGGCGCACGTGATTTTTTTCGTATTACGTCACGGCGGATGCTCATGTTTTGCCGATTGCTGCCGATTATATTCAGACGACCGGGAAGTTTTCCGCACAGCTTTCATCCACCCTGATTTTTTGAACATGGCTTCTTTGAATACGCCAACGGCCTATCGACTCAGACTTGTACATTCATAAGTTAGAATTTTCGACTTTGCTAAAACCTCATAACCAACCGTCCCACCAGGAGAACCCCCGATGCAACTGAATAAATTTGCGGCCACGCTTGCCGCGATGGGCATGGCTGTGCCCGGCCTCGCCATGGCGACCAACGGCATGCTCATGGAAGGCTATGGCCCGATTGCAGCCGGCATGGGCGGTGCGTCCATGGCCTATGACAACGGCACGGCCGCCATGGCGAACAATCCGGCCACGCTCGCCCTGATGCCGCAAGGCAGCCGGGTCGACGCGATGGTGGGTTTCGTCGGGCCTGACGTCAAAACCTCCATGGGATTGGGCAAATCCCGGGCGGATGCCTTCTACATGCCGGCGTTCGGCTATGCGAGAAAGCAGGATCGGCTCACCTACGGCGCCGGCATCTACGGCCAGGGCGGCATGGGCACCGAGTACGGCAACGGCGACATGGCGCAGGTGAGCGTCGGGCGGCTGATTTTCCCGCTGGCCTATGCGGTCAATGACCGCTTCAATATCGGCGGCAGCGTCGACCTTGTCTGGGCTGGCATGGATATGGTGGTCAGCGGATACAACATCAACTTCAAGGACGGCAGCGACTTCACCGGCGCGGCCAAGGGCTACAGTCTGGCCGCCAAGCTCGGCTTCACCTACAAGCTCGCCGATACGCTCACCGTCGGCGGCGTCTACCAGACCGCCGGCAACCTGCCCGACCTCAAGGACGGCAGCTACAAGGTGAAAGGCTTTGACATGCCGGCCACGCTGGGCCTGGGTCTCGCCTGGCAGGCGAACGAGCGCCTCATGGTCGCGGCCGACGTCAAGGACGTGCTGTGGGGCGACAGCATGAACACCGTCACCATCTACCAGAACGGCGCAGTGATCGCGCCGTTCCAGCAGGACTGGGACGACCAGATCGTGCTGTCGCTGGGTCTCGCCTATCAATTCAGTGACGCGTTGACCGGCCGCATCGGCTACAACCATGGCAAGAATCCCATCCCGGACCAGTTCGTCAACTACCTGTGGCCGGCGATCGTCGAAAATCACTACACGGCGGGCTTCGGCTATGCATTCAGCAAGCAGTCCACGGTGAATTTCGCGCTGAACTATTCGCCCAGGACCTCGGTGACCGGAACAGGCCCCAGTCCGGCTTTCGGTGGAAACGGCGGCATGGTCATCGACCATAGCCAGCTGAACTGGCAGCTGATGTATAGCTACGCGTTCTGATCGTTGTTCTGATTTACCCGGCCGGGGCGCCCACCGTGCCCCGGCTTTTTTTATGGCTTCCTCGTGTCACGGCCGTGGCGTGCGCGGCTTCATCGTTCGGGCAGCCCGGCGCCGGGCTGCGTGCCACGGTCCTGCGAAGGTTTCAATACCGTGGGTCCAGCCGCTTCGGTTCCGTCTTGTGGATCGGCGGGCGCCAGATTGATTTGCGGCCGCGCCTGCTCAGACTGCATTTCCTTGATCGCCAGGTCGAGCTGTTCACCGGCCTGTTCCACCGGGTCCTTGCTGTCACAGCCGTTGAGCGCCAAGAGGGAGGCCATTAGCGCCAATATCCCGCATGGGGCAAACCAGGCATGCGTCCGTGTCGATTTTTCAGGAGCGCCCCGAAGCAGGGTTCCGGCCCCGGCGCCGCTCCATTCGTACAGCCGCATATGCTCGTCATTGAGGTGCTGCATGGTCTTGTACATATGAATTCTCCTGGTTTCCGGCGGCCGCACCTGCAGCCGCCGGCCTGTCCCTGCAGCGCTCAATGCTTGATCTGCAGGTCGTTCTTGACCTGGGTGACGCCTTTGACGCCACGGGCTATCTTTTCGGCCTCGGCAACCTGGGTCGCGCTGTTGACCCAGCCGGCCAGTTGCACCGTGCCCTTGTGGGTCTCGACGTCCACGCCGAGTCCCTTCATGCCCTCATCCTTCAGCAGCATCGCCTTGACCTTGGTGGTAATCCACGCGTCGTCGACGTAGTTGCCGGCCTCAATGCGGTCGCCGTTCGCTTGAGCCTTGACGAGTTCATCCGGGTTCAGGCTACCGTCATGATTGGTATCGCCTTTGTGAAAGACTTTGGCCTGGCCACCCTGGGCCAGGTATTCCTGCGGACTGATCTTGCCGTCGCCATTGCTGTCATAGGTTTTAAAGTCCGGCATGGGTGCGGCAAGGGCGTGCCCCGCGATGCCCATGCCCAGCATGCCGGCAAGCGTCAGGTTCAAGAGGGTGCGCTTCAGGTTTTTCATGTTCGCCTCCATGTCATGTAGTTAGGGAAGGTTCGATCCGGGCGCATGACCCGGATCGGCGTTCAGCTGCTCACAAACGGCCATTGGGGTCCGGCATGCCGGGCGCTGCCGGATTCCCGGGCGCTGTCGAAGGCGCGGACAGACTGCTCTTCTTGACGAATTCATCGTGGCTCACGTTGCCGTCGCCGTTCGCATCGATCTTGCGGAAGGTCTCTTCGCTGACCCCCTTGGCCTGATATTCCTGTTGGCTGATCTTGCCGTCGCCATTGCCGTCGTACTGTTTGAAATCGGTCGCCGTCGACGCCGCCAGGGCGGAGACGGAAACGGCCATGCCGAGGGCGCCGGCGAGGGTCAAGGTGGTCAAGCGAGCGTGAATGTATGTCATGTTCATGGTGATCTCTCCTGTAGGGTTGAGTTGAATGCACAGGCACTCAAGCCGGAGATAGCGACGACCGTGCCAGTTATTTTTATCCCATTAAATCAATAGCTTATAATTGCCCTGCAAGGGCTTTTCCAGGATCGTGGGCCTGCGATGGGCTATTTTGTCGCCGATCGGCGACGCATAAGCGTGTGGTTTTATAAGCCAATGTTTTTGCTAGTTATTTTTGTATGGTGACGACGACAGGCCCAAAAAAGGGAGCCAGAGCTCCCTTTGGACACGCGGTGCGACCGGCCTACGTGGTGGGGGGGCGGCGGCCCGTGGCCAGCATGACAAGAAACACGACCAGGCCCACGACAAACAGGATTTTGGCGATCCAGGCGGCGGTGCCGGCCACCCCGGCAAAGCCAAACACCCCGGCAATGATGGCAAGAATCAGGAAGCTGATGGCCCATCCAAACATGATGTTCTCCTCTGAAAGTGGATAAACGCCCGCAGGCGGTACCCTCTCAATGCAGAGTGTGTGCCAGACGAAAACTTCCTTCTTTATCAAGGGCTAGCAAGAATGGCGTACCCGCCGGGTACTGCCCGTGCTATGCGGGCGTCGCCCCGGCCCGACAATCAGTCGGTTTCGTCACGGTCCTTGAACAGGGCCGGGGTGAGGTTGTGGCGTTGCAGCAGCCGGTAGACCTCGGTACGGTTGCGTCCGGCCAGCCGGGCCACTTCGCTGACCTGGCCGCGGGTCAGCTTGAGCAGGGTGATGAGGTAATCGCGCTCAAAGGCGGTGCGTGCCTCGGCCAGCGGCTGGATGTCGGCGGGCTTGTCGCGCAACGCCCGCCCGACCAGCGTGGCCGGAATGGTGGCCGTGGTGCAGAGCGCCACGCATTGCTCCAGGACGTTGTGCAGCTGCCGGATATTGCCCGGCCAGTCGGCTGCCACCAGCATGTCGAGCGCATCGGGCGCGAAGCCGTGGATGCGGCGGCGGTATTTTTCCGTCAGCAGGCTCAGGAAATGCTGCGCCAGCAACGGGATGTCCTCGCGTCGTTCGCGCAACGGCGGCAGCGTCAGATTGACCACGTTGAGCCGGTAATACAGATCTTCGCGAAACTCGCCGCGGGTGATCGCCTCTTCGAGGTTGCGATGGGTTGCCGACAGGATGCGCACGTCGACGGCACGCGTCTCGGTCGCGCCAACCGGACGCACCTCGTTTTCCTGCAGCACGCGCAGCAGCTTGACCTGCAGCGGAGCCGGCATGTCGCCGATTTCGTCGAGGAACACGGTGCCGCCGTGCGCGCTGAGAAACAGGCCCGGATGATCGCGGCCCGCCCCGGTGAAGGCGCCTTTGACATGGCCGAACAGTTCCGACTCGAGCAGTTCGGCCGGGATTGCGCCGCAGTTGATCGCGACGAAGGGTTTGGCGTGACGCGGACTGGCGCGATGGATCGCGCGCGCCAGTAATTCCTTGCCGGTGCCCGATTCGCCCTGGATCATCAGCGCGGCGTCGATCTGGGCGGCCAGCCGGGCTTCGGCCAGCAGTGTGTCCATCGCCGGGCTGGCGGTGACGATTTCATTGCGCCAGCTGTCGTCCTGTGTCTCGGGGCTGCTGCCGGCCAACCGGGTGGCGCGTTTCAGCAGGTTGACCAGCGTCGGCGCGTCGTAGGGCTTGGTCAGGTAGCCAAACAGTCCCTGCTGGGTCGCGGCCACCGCGTCCGGTATCGTGCCGTGCGCGGTCAGCACGATCACGGGCAACGACGGATCGCGCGCATGGATGGCCCGAAACAGGGCCATGCCGTCGATGCCGCTCATCTGCATGTCGGTCAGCACGGCGTCGGGCCGCGTCAGCGCCAGCTGGGCCAGGGCGGCTTCCCCGCTGTCGGCCGCTTCGATCCTGAAGCCGTTGGCTTCCAGCCGCAGCGTGATCAGTTCGCGCAGTGCCGCGTCGTCGTCGACGACCAGGATGGCGGGTTTTTTCATGGCGACTTGGGCAGCGTGTTGCGCTGCTGCAGGGTTTTTTCCAGTGCCTTGATCTGGTCGAGCTTGTCCTGCAGTTCCTGCGCGCGCGCAGTCTGCTGCCGCAGCTCGATGCGTGCCGCGAGCGATTTCTTCATCAGGTCGAATAGCGCACGCACGCGCGGATCGGCGTCGTCGATCGCGGCCAGGCTCTTGAGGCTGCGTTCAAACGCCTCCACACTGTCTTCGCGCTCCAGCAGGGCGGCCTGCTGGAAGCGCCTGGCGTCGTCCAGGCGACGCTCATTGTCCAGCACGGCCAGTTCACGCCGACGCTGCTCGGGAGACAGCGCCGCCACCCGCGACATCTCACTCAGGAGCGCCGATGCGCTCAATCCGGATACCCGGCTGCCTTGAGTCGTTGTGGGACCGGGCAGGGGTGGGACGACACAGGCGGCCAGTGTCAGCAAAAGGCAGGCAAGCAGGACAGGTTTGAACGTCATTCGGTAGGCGCCAGGTTAAGCGGGCCGTGGTCAGCGGGCCACGATAATCGGAAACAGGTCGACCAGGGTGGGCAATCGACCACGTCGACGGTGCCGCCGACCGCCAGCAGCGACTCGCGCACGATCGACAGGCCGAGGCCGCTGCCCCGGACCGCGCTGGCGGGTTGACGCGCGCCCTGAAAAAAAGGCTCGAAGACGTGCGTGCGTTCCGCTTCGGGGATGCCATCACCCTGATCGCACACCCACACCTCGATCGTGCCGTCGACAGGCACACTCTTCACCAGAATGTGCCCGCCCTCGGGACTGAATTTGACCGCATTCGACAACAGGTTGTCGAGTACGGTTTCCAGCTGGCCGCGCCCGGCGTGCAGCACCGGCGCGGCAAATTCCGTCTCGACCTTGATGTGGCGCGCATCGAGCGCCAGTTTTTGGCGTGCCAGGACGGTGTCGAGCGCGTCCTCCAGCGCGTGCGGCGTGGCGGGCGCAGGCGTCGCGTCGCGCACCAGGCTGCTGTAGCGGATCAGGTCTTCGATACGCTTCTGCAGGTCGCGGCTGCCGCTGTCCATGATGCTGACGATACTGTGCTGGCGCGGATTGAGGCTGCCCGCCAGTTCGTCGCCCAGCAGCGCCACGCCTTCGCGCAGCGAGGCGAGCGGCGTTTTCAGCTCGTGCGACACGTGGCGCAGGAAGCGCAGCTTCTGGTCTTCCAGCGCCTGCAGCCGCTGGCGCAGCCAGTCGATTTCCCGTCCCAGTTCGACAATATCCTGCGGCCCGCTAATGGCCGGCAGCGGACGCAGGTCGGCCTGGCCGAGCTGCTGGATCGAGGCCTTGAGCTGCTTGATCGGGCGGTTGATCATCCAGGAAAACACCCCTGCCAGCAGCAGCGTCAACGGGATCAGCGCCAGCGCCAGCACGATCAGCCGCCGGCGGGTCGCCTGCACGGTTTCTTCCAGCGTCTGCAATTCGCGCTGCACGCCGGTGTCGGCCTGAGCGAGCAGGGTGCGTGCAACGTCATGCAGGCTGTCGAAAGCCGGGCCAAGCGCCTGGAACTGGTCGCTGTCGAGGAATTCGCCCGGCCGCACCTGGCGATACAGCGCCTGGCTGCGGGCCTGCAGCGTGGCCAGCGTGGTGCGCGAATGGGGGTCGGTGAGCAGCGTACCGAGTTGCGTCAACTGGGCGTGCAGTTCGTCGAAGCTTTGCCGCAAGGCGGGGCCGAGCTCGGCGTCCTGCAACAAATGGTATTGTCCGGCGGCGCGCTGCAACTGGCTCACCGACTCGACGATCTGCCGCACGTCGCGCGTGACGGCGAGGCTGCTGTGCGTGAACTCGCGCTGGGTATCGACCACGCCCTGCAGCACGTGTACCGCATTGATCAGGCCACTGGCCAGCGGCACGATCAGGACGCCCATGGCGACGATGACCAGGATGGTGAACGAACGGGGATAGTAAGGGCCTGGAAGCATCCGGTAAGGGCGGTCGATGGCGACAATGCTGCAGCATACCCCGATGGGTGGGCGCGGGTGCGGCGGCCCGCCACACCCGTGCAGGCCGCGCTACAGCAGGTCGAGGTAGGCGAGGATGCCTTTGGCGGCCTCGCGGCCTTCCCACACGGCGGTCACCACGAGATCGGAGCCGCGCACCATGTCGCCGCCGGCGAAGATTTTCGGATTGGCGGTCTGGAAGGCGTGCGTGTGGCCGGCGGCAATGACGCGGCCGCCCGGATCGGTGGCGATCCGGTGCTGCGCGAACCACGGTTGTGGATTGGGGCGGAAGCCGAAGGCCACGATCACGCGATCGGCCGCGATGATCTCCTCGGAACCCGGCACCACCACCGGTGTGCGACGGCCGCGTGCGTCGGGTGGGCCGAGTTCGGTGGTGACGAGTTTGACGCCTTCGACCTTGCCGTCGCCGACGATCTCGACCGGCTGGCGGTTCCACAGGAACTGTACGCCTTCTTCCCTGGCGTTGCCGACTTCGCGTTTGGAGCCGGGCATGTTCTTCTCGTCGCGGCGGTAGGCGCAGACGACCGACGCCGCATCCTGACGGATGCTGGTGCGGTTGCAGTCCATCGCGGTATCGCCGCCGCCGAGCACCACCACGCGCAGCCCCTTCATGTCGTGGTAGACCTCATCCGGCTTCGCCAGGTCGAGGCATTTGCGCACGTTGGAGATCAGAAACGGCAGCGCTTCCAGCACGCCGGGCAGATTCTCGCCGGGGAAACCGCCTTTCATGTAGGTGTAGGTGCCCATGCCCATGAACACGGCGTCGTATTCGTCGAGCAGGGACTGCATCGACACATCCTTGCCGATCTCGGTATTGAGGCGGAATTCGACGCCCATGCCCTCGAACACGTCGCGACGGTTCGTCATCACCCATTTTTCCATCTTGAATTCGGGGATGCCGAAGGTCAGCAGGCCGCCGATTTCGTCATAGCGGTCGAACACCACCGGTTTCACGCCGCTGCGCGCCAGAATGTCGGCGCAGGCGAGACCAGCCGGGCCGGCGCCGATCACGGCGACCCGCTTGCCGGTCGGCACCACGTGCGACATGTCGGGGCGCCAGCCGGCCTTGAACGCCTCTTCGGAAATATAGCGTTCGATCTGTCCGATGGTCACCGCGCCGAAGCCGCCCACGTTCGGGCCGCCGCCGACGGCTTCGCCGAAGCCGTCGGTATTGAGCGTGCAGGCGCCTTCGCACAGGCGATCCTGCGGACAGACGCGGCCGCATACCTCGGGCAGCGAATTGGTCTGGTGAGAAAGCTCGGCCGCCTCGAACAGATGGCCTTCGGCTATCAGCTTCAACCAGTTGGGGATGTAGTTGTGCACCGGGCACTTCCACTCGCAATACGGATTGCCGCAACCGAGGCAGCGGTCGGCCTGTTCCTGTACCTGTGCGGCATCCATCAGCGCGTAGATTTCAAGGAACTCGTGCTTGCGGACGTCGGCGGGCGTCTTGTCGCCGTCGCGCCGCGCCTTTTTCAAAAACTGGAATACGCCACCCATTTTTATGCTTCCACCGCTTCACGTGTGTGGCCGGGAAGATCCTCGACCAGGTCTCCAATCGAAATGCGCTTGGGTTTGACCAGCCAGACGCGCGCCAGGGTCGCGTCGAAATCGTCCAGCAAGGTCTTCGCGCGCGCGCTGCTGGTGAGCGCCAGATGGCGTTCGACCTGCGCCCGGAAGAACACACGGAACGGCTCGGTCTCGTCGCTGATGATGCGGGTCAGCTCGACCATTTCCTTGTTGGTCTTCGCTACGAAATCGCCCGTGTCGTCGACCACGAAGGCCATGCCGCCGCTCATGCCGGCGCCGAAGTTCAGACCGGTGTCGCCCAGCACGATCACCACGCCGCCGGTCATGTATTCGCAGCCATGGTCGCCGACGCCTTCCACGATAGCCAGTGCACCGGAGTTGCGTACCCCGAAGCGTTCGCCGCCCATGCCGGCCGCGTAGAGTTCGCCACCGGTGGCGCCATACAGGCAGGTGTTGCCGATCAGCGTATTGCGATGCGCCTCGAAGGTGGCCACGCGCGGCGGATAGATCACCAGTCGGCCGCCGCCCATGCCCTTGCCGACGTAGTCGTTGGCGTCGCCTTCCAGCGTAAGAGTCAGCCCCTTGTGATTCCACACGCCGAAGCTCTGGCCGGCCGAGCCGGTCAGCCGGATGCGCAGGGTGTCGTCCGGCAAACCCTGCGAGCCGTACGCCTTGGCGATTTCGCCCGACAGGCGCGCGCCGATCGAGCGGTTCACGTTGCGCATGTCATAACGCAGTTCGATCGGCGTGCCGGCCTTGATCGCGCCGATCGCGTCGGCCACCATCCGCTCGGCCAGCTCGCCCTTGTCGAACGAGGGATTGCGTTCCTGCTGCGCGAAGCGCGGCGCGTCGGCCGGAATGTCGCCCTGCGAGAGCAGCACGTCGAGCTTGAGCCGGCCCTGGCGCGGCGTGTCGCCCGCCGAGAGAAGGAGCAGGTCGGTGCGGCCGATCAGATCGGTCAGTTTGCGGATGCCGAGGGATGCCATCAGTTCGCGCGTTTCCTCGGCGACAAACTTGAAGTAGTTCACCACCATGCCGGGCAGGCCGATGAAGTGGTCGCGGCGCAGCGTCTCGTTCTGTGTGGCGATGCCGGTGGCGCAGTTGTTCAGATGGCAGATGCGCAGGAACTTGCAGCCCAGCGCAACCAGCGGACCGGTGCCGAAACCGAAGGATTCCGCGCCAAGAATGGCTGCCTTGATGACGTCAAGGCCGGTTTTCAGGCCGCCGTCGGTCTGCACCTGCACGCGTCCTCGCAGGCCGTTCGCGCGCAATACCTGCTGCGCTTCCGACAGGCCCAGTTCCCACGGTGAGCCGGCATACTTGACCGAAGCCAGCGGCGAGGCGCCGGTGCCGCCGTCGTAGCCGGAAATGGTGATGAGGTCGGCGTAGGCCTTGGCGACGCCGGCCGCGATGGTGCCGACACCGGGTTCGGCGACCAGCTTCACCGACACCAGCGCATCGGGATTGACCTGCTTCAGGTCAAAAATCAGTTGCGCCAGATCCTCGATCGAATAGATGTCGTGGTGCGGCGGCGGCGAGATCAGCGGCGTGCCCGGTTTGGTGTGACGCAGGCTGGCGATCAGCGGCGACACCTTGTCGCCCGGCAGCTGGCCGCCCTCGCCGGGCTTGGCGCCCTGCGCCATCTTGATCTGTAGCACCTCGGCGTTGACCAGGTAGGTCGCGGTGACGCCGAAGCGGCCGGAGGCGACCTGCTTGATCCTCGAGCTCTTCACCGTGCCGAAGCGTTTCGGATCCTCGCCGCCTTCTCCCGAGTTGGAGCGGCCGCCGATGAGATTCATGCCCTCGGCCAGCGCCTCGTGCGCCTCCGGCGACAAGGCGCCGAGCGACATGCCGGCAGAGTCGAAGCGCTTGAGAATGGCTTCCAGCGGTTCGACTTCTTCCAGCGGGATGGGCGTGACGTCGGTCTTCAGCGTCATCAGGTCGCGCAGCATCGCTACCGGGCGGGTATCGACGATTCTGGAATACTTCTTGAACTCGGCGTAGTCGCCGGTCTTCACGGCCTTCTGCAGCTGCTGCACCACGTCCGGGTTGTAGGCGTGGTATTCCTCGCCGAATATGAACTTCAGCAGCCCGCCGGTGGTCAGCGGGCGCAGCGGATTGAACGCCGCCTTGTGCAGCAGTTTCTGGTCGAATTCGAAGTCCTCGAAATTGGCGCCGGAAATGCGCGACACCGTGCCCTTCAGGCACAGATCGACGACACTTTCGTGCAGGCCGACGCCCTCGAACAGCTGGGCGCCGCGGTAGCTGGCCACCAGCGAGATGCCCATCTTGGAGAGCACCTTGTACAGACCCTTGTCCATGCCCT
>CAYVOR010000011.1:0-52674 GCA_964452995.1 uncultured Thiobacillus sp. | reverse complement strand
ATCGCCAAGGAGCCGATTTCGATGGAAACGCCGATCGGCGACGACGAGGATTCGCACCTGGGCGACTTCATCGAGGATTCCAGCACGCTGTCGCCCGACGACTCCGCGATCTACGCCAACCTGCGCGATGCCACCCGCGAAGTGCTCGACAGCCTGACCTCGCGCGAAGCCAAGGTGCTGCGCATGCGCTTCGGTATCGAGATGAACACCGACCACACGCTCGAAGAAGTCGGCAAACAGTTCGACGTGACGCGCGAGCGGATTCGCCAGATCGAGGCCAAGGCCCTGCGCAAGCTGCGCCACCCGACCCGTTCCGAGAAACTGAAAAGCTTTACCGGCAGCGGCGAAGTGTAAGGTCTCTGCCCCGCCAGTCTGAAGCGGGGTAGCCACGTCTCAGGGTCTGTAGCTCAGCTGGTTAGAGCAGGGGACTCATAATCCCTTGGTCCACGGTTCAAGTCCGTGCAGACCCACCATAAATAAACGGCTTAGAGGCTTTCGCCCCTAGGCCGTTTTTCTTTGGAGGCACTGGCTGGGAACTTCCCTTGTTGTGTATTATCCGCCGGTGACCGGAAATCCGGCACATCACAAAAACCACAGGGGGAGATAACTTGAAGAAGATCAATTTCGTTGTTTTGATGTCGGTAGCCGTGCTTGGCTCGGGCTGTGCATCGATTGTCTCTGGCACCAACCAGAACCTCACGGTAGAAACCCGCAGCAAAGAAGGGCAGCCTGTCGTGAGTGCAAACTGCAAACTGTCCAACAACAAAGGCACTTGGTATGTGACCAGCCCTGGCTCAGTCGTCGTGAGCCGCAGCTACGAAGACCTGCTGGTCAATTGTGAAAAAGCGGATCAGGCACCCGGCCTCGCAAGCGTAAAATCATCTACCAAGGGTATGGCGTTCGGAAACATCCTCTTTGGTGGCGTGATCGGTGCCGGGGTCGATATTGCCAGTGGCGCGGCGTATGACTACCCGACCATGATTACTGTATTGATGGGTGGTAACGTCACAGTTGATGCACCGTCCCCGGACACGCCCGTGGAAACCCAACCGCAGGCAGCTGCCGGGACAGTTTCCACGGCTGCAATAGACCCATCGGCTGCCGAAGTTAAGCCCTGATGTAAAAGGCAGGACACCTATCAGCGCCCTCCCCCACTCCCATGAGAGCCAGACCCATCACGCAGATGGGTACATCCTTGGGAGGAGTTTTCGCTTGATGACTTGGCCATGCCTGGCATTGTCTGCGGGGTGGCGCTAAACGGAGTGTAGTCACCAACAAAAACACGCCATTCAGAAACGCCCATAAGCCCGCGTCATAGCGGGCTTTTCTTTGTGATCACATTAATCTGTGCTTCGTTGAGATGCAGGCCTTAGAGGCGCCAGATGCTGATTCGACATGGCCGTTACTGCTGGCGTTCTGATCGCCACGGAACGAAACCAAACGCAAAGGCGGAAACGCGGGGGCTACGCA
Organism: uncultured Thiobacillus sp.; assembly: GCA_964452995.1. Taxonomy (GTDB): domain Bacteria; phylum Pseudomonadota; class Gammaproteobacteria; order Burkholderiales; family Thiobacillaceae; genus Thiobacillus. Next base: position 51,204 of record CAYVOR010000011.1, on the reverse strand, counting down.
AGCATTGACAAACTGGGTAGGGGCGGCCTGCCGTCGATTACGGGCTGGCACCATTCAACCCAACTTCAGCGATAATCATTCCCTAATAAAAAATGGGGAATGTCTGATGCAAGGGGAAGCCAGAAAACCCGGCGAGCGCCGGCTGCAGATACTGCAAACGCTCGCTGCGATGTTGCAGGAACCGCAGCCCGAAAAAATCACCACGGCGGCGCTGGCCGCCCGCATCGGGGTATCCGAAGCTGCGCTGTACCGGCATTTTTCCAGCAAGGCGCAAATGTTCGAGGGTCTGATCGAGTTCATCGAACAGACCCTGTTCGGGCTGATTGCGCGCATTACCGCCGATACTCCCTCGCCGGCCGCCCAGATCGAGGCCATCCTCGGCATGCTGCTGAATTTTGCGGCAAAGAATCCGGGCATGACGCGGGTACTGATCGGCGATGCGCTGGTGCATGAACACGAACGCCTGCAAAAGCGCATCAATCAGCTGCATGACCGTATCGAAGCCCAGTTGCGGCAATGCCTGCGCTTTTGCGGCGACAAGCAGTCCGAACTGAGCGGGCCGCTGGCCAATCTGTTGCAGTGCGTGGTGGTGGGGCGCTGGCATCAGTTCGCCAAGAGCGGATTCACCCGCCCGCCCGGCGGAGATATCGACCTGCTGATGACGCGTTTACTGGACGTTCACCCCGCCTGACGCGGCTAGGTGCTGTTCACCCTATTTCCAGGCCCGCACACCGGACAGGCCGGATCGCGCGGTACTTTCAGGACGCGCGCCTCGGCGCGCAAGCCGTCCCATAGCACCAGCCTGCCGATCAGCAACTCCCCCACCTGCGCCAGATATTTCAGCGCTTCCGTCGCCTGCATCGCGCCGATGACACCGACCAGCGGAGAAAATACCCCCGCCTCGGCGCAGCGCATCTCCGGTTCATCTGCCTGATCCGGAAACAGGCAGTGATAGCAGGGACTCTCGGCATGACGCGTGTCGAACACGGCAACCTGACCCGAAAACCCGATCGCCGCGCCTGACACCAGCGGTTTCCCGAGTTGCACACAGACGCGGTTGACCGCATGTCGGGTAGCGAAGTTATCCGTCGCGTCGACCACCAGATCGACCCTTGCCACGGCTTCGCAAAGCGCGCTGTCGTCCAGCATTTTCTTGACGGGTTGCACGTCGATTTCAGGGTTGATGGCACGCACGCTGCGCGCGAGCGAATCGGCCTTGTTCTCGCCGATGGCCGCCGTGCCGTGGCCGATCTGGCGCTGCAAGTTCGTCAGGTCGACCGTATCGCCGTCCGCCAGCCACAACCGCCCGACGCCCGACGCTCCCAGATAGAGTGCGACCGGACACCCCAGCCCACCGGCGCCGACGATCAGTACCGACGCATCGGAAATGCGTGTCTGGCCGGCCACGCCGACATCGGGCAGCAGGATGTGCCGGCTGTAGCGCAGCAGCTGGTCGTCGTTCAACTCCATCGGGGGTGCGGACTATTTATAGCTGCGCCACTCTTCCGGCGTCTCGTCACAATCACCATGCAGATGACGCTCGTAGACCTTCATGAAAGCCTGCTGGGATTTGATGTCCGGCTCGTTGGCCGCGACGTTGCGTCGCTGCACGCTCTCGCAGTAATACGCCAGCGCGCGCTTGAGCTTGCAGAGCAGACTGTTGTCGAGATGAAATCCCTGGCTCGACAAGGCTGTTTCCAGTCCCTCCAGGGTGTATTCGCAGATGTGATATCGAACCTGCAGACGGCAGGTATCGGCGCCGATCGCCACGTCCAGCCCTTCCAGTCCGACCAGTATCACCCGGGCACGTTCGGCCTGGCCGGTCGGCACGGCATGAAAGGCTATTTCGCGAATTTTCTCAAGGTCGCACGGTCGCATGGCCCCTCCCGGCAGGCTAGGTCGAGTCAGTATACCGCGCCACCTGGGCGGTGGAAGCCCTGCGGGCCTGTGTCTGCGTAGCCCGCCCGTTTAACGTCCCTGGAAGATTTGCAGGCCTTTCAGAAGATTGAGCGCCTGATTCACCTGGAAATCGTTCTTCGACACAATCTCGCCCGGCGCCAGCGGAACCGGCTTCAGGTCCTTGCCCTCCGGACTGGGCTTGTCTTCAGGCGGGGCCTTGATGATCATCTCGTTGGGCTTGTCTGCCGGCGTCGCATCCCCGCCGCCGTTCGGATTGCTCAGATGATGTTCGAGATCCGACTCGCGGATGCCAAAACCCTGGTCGTCGGACGGCATGGAGGGATCTTCCACCACGATATCCGGCTCGATGCCCTTGGCCTGGATCGAACGGCCGCTCGGCGTAAAATAGCGCGCCGTGGTGAGCTTGATCGCCGTGCCATTGCCGAGCGGCAGGATGGTCTGCACCGACCCCTTGCCGAAGGTGCGCGTACCCATGATGACGGCACGTTTGTCGTCCTGAAGCGCACCCGCCACGATTTCGGAGGCCGAAGCCGAGCCGCCATTGACCAATACCACCATCGGCACCTGCTTGACGCCCGCCGGCAGATTTTTCAGGAAATCGGACTGCATCGGGCGCAGGTAATTTTCCGGACTGGCTGTCAGCCGCATCTTCGCATCCTCGGTACGGCCCTCGGTATACACCACCAGGCTGTCCGGCTTGACGAAAGCAGCCGTCACCGCCACAGCGCCGTTCAGCAGGCCGCCCGGGTCGTTGCGCAGATCCAGGATGAGGCCCTTGAGCGGCGTCTTGTTGTCCTTGTAGAGCTTGTTCAACGCCTCAGCCAGCAGTTCGCCGGTATGTTCCTGGAATTGCGTCACGCGCACGTAGCCGTAGCCGTTTTCCAGCAGTTTGGATTTGACGCTGCGGATCTTGATGACCGCGCGTGTCAGCGTCAGCACGATGGGCTTGTCGACGCCCTTGCGAACGATGGTGAGCTTGATCGGCGCACCCGGCTTGCCGCGCATGCGCTTCACCGCGTCGTTCAGCGTCATGCCTTTCACCGGCGTGTCGTCAAGCTTGACGATCAGATCACCGGGTTTGACCCCGGCTTTATAGGCGGGCGTATCCTCGATCGGCGAGACGACTTTGACAAACCCGTCTTCCATGCCGACTTCGATACCCAAGCCGCCAAATTCGCCCTGGGTACCCACCTGCAGGTCCTTGAAGCCTTCGGCATCGAGATAGGCCGAATGCGGATCCAGTCCGCTCACCATGCCGTTGATCGCCGAATCGATCAGCTTCTTGTCGCCGACCGGTTCGACATAATCGTTCTTGATGCGGGCAAACACATCGGTGAAGGCACGCAATTCCTCGACGGGTAGCGCGGTCTCTGCTTCCTTGTCGGCAATCGCCGGCAGATTGAGTGTCAATGCAGCGCCAGCCAATATGCCAGCCAGACCGACCAGTACGAGTTTTGCCTTTTGTGTCATTTCACTTCACCCAGTCCAGGGGATTTACAGGGCGGCTCTGATGCCGCATTTCAAAATACAGGCCAGTATCGGGTTGACCGCCGCTGTTGCCGACTGCAGCGATCGCATCACCGGGCTGAACCCGGTCGCCCACCTGCTTATACAGACTTTCATTATTGCTGTACAGGCTCATATACCCTTCGCCGTGATCGATAATAACGAGGTTGCCGAAGCCACGCAGCCACTCGGCGAACACCACCTGCCCGGCCGCGATCGCCTTCACCGCCGTGCCTTGGGCGGCCCGGATGAACACGCCTTTCCAGCTCAGTCCGCCGCCCTCTCTCGGAGCGCCAAAGCGGTTCATCAGTTCCCCGGCGACCGGCAAATGCAGAACGCCCTTCAAGCGGGAGAACGGCTGGCCCGAGCGAAAGGGAACCGGCGTATCGGTGTTCACGCCCACGGGACGACGCTGCTGCCCCGTCACGCCGCGCGCCGCCTCCCGCGGCTGCGCCTGCCGGGCCGCCCGCGCGCGTTCCGCCTCGCGCGCGGCCTGCTGCGCCATCAGCCGGTTAAGCCGCTCGACCAGTTGGGTCAGGCTGCGCTCGTTGCGCTTCAGGCTGGCAATCTCGCGGCGCTGCTGCTGGATTTTCACGGAAAGCTTCTGCAGCACTTGTTCGCGGGTGCGCTTGTCGGCCAGCAGTTTTTGTTGCTCGGCTTCGTGCACGGCCTGCAGTTGCGCCAGTTCGGTGGTCTTTTGCGAGGCTTGCTGCTGCAGGGTGGACAAGTGCGCCAGATCGGTACGCAGCGTATCGATCATGGCCTGCTGCGCATGCGACAGATGCGCGAGGTAACGCAAATCGCGCGCGGTCTGGTTGGGATCCGCGCCATTCAGAATGAGCTTGAGCGCGTCGCCCTGCCCGCGCTGGTAGGCGCTTTTGAGTGTCCGGGCCAAACGATCCTGCTGCGCGCGGATGCGGAGCGTCGTCGCGTCGACCTGCTGCATCAGCGATTGCAGGTCACTTTGGGTACGCTCCCGCTCGCCGTCGATCTGACGTAACTGGCGGACAGCGCTGCTGATGGCACGTTCGGATTCGCGCAACTCGTCGGCCGCTTCCTGCCGATGCGCCTGTGTACTGCGAAAATCCTGCTGCAGGGATTGCAGTCGCTGCTTGAGGGCGTCGAGTTCGGACTGCTTGCGGTCGGCCTGGTTGGCACTGACACTCAGTGGCCCGCACAACGCCAGCAGAACGAGGAGGTGTTTGAAATTCACCCTGCCGAGCTTACCCGAAGCAGGCGGGCTTACTCAAACTGCACCAGTGCTTCGCCGGTCATTTCGGACGGCTGCGGCACGCCCATCATCTTCAACAGGGTCGGACTGATGTCTTCGAGCGCACCGGTTTCCGCCAGGGAGGCGTGACGCCGTCCAATGTAAATCAGCGGCACCAGGTTCATGGTATGGGCCGTGTGGGCCTGGCCGGTTGCGGCATCGCGCATCAACTCGGCGTTACCGTGGTCGGCGGTGACCAGTATTTCGCCGCCTCGCACCTGCTGTGCGTCCACCACGCGGCCCAGGCAGGTGTCGACGGTCTCGATCGCCTTGATTGCCGCCTGCAGGTTACCGGTGTGACCGACCATGTCCGGATTGGCGAAGTTGCAGATGATGAGGTCGTATTGCTTGCTCCCGATCGCGGCGACCAGCTTGTCGGTCACCTCGAAGGCGCTCATCTCGGGCTTGAGATCGTAGGTTGCCACGTCGGGCGACGGCACCAGCACGCGATCCTCGCCAGGAAAGGAGATTTCTTCGCCGCCATTGAAGAAAAAGGTGACGTGCGGATATTTTTCCGTTTCGGCAATGCGCAACTGATGCAGGCCAAGGTTGGCGGCGTATTCGCCGATGCCGTTCTTGATCCGTTCGGGCGGGAACGCGACCGATACCTGGAAGTCGTCGCTATAGCCGGTCAGGGTGCAATAGGTTGCCAGCCGCGGGGTGACTTCACGATCGAATTCGCTGAAATCGGGTTCGATAAAAGGCCGCGACAACTGGCGCGCACGGTCGGAACGGAAGTTCAGAAAAATGACCGAATCGCCGTCTTCCATCTTCACCGGCTTGCCGTCGGCCGGCAGGATGGCCGTGGCCTTGACGAATTCGTCGGTTTCGCCCCGCGCGTAGGCGGCTTCCAGTCCAGCCAGTGCGTTCTCCGCCCTGAATTCGGCGCGCCCCTGGGTCAGCAGGTCATAGGCGGATTTGACCCGTTTCCAGCGCCGGTCGCGGTCCATCGCATAATAGCGGCCGATCATCGATGCAATGTGGCCGATGCCGGCCTGTTCGATTTTTTCGTTGAGGCGGCGCAGATAGATGTCGGCACTTTTCGGCGGCGTATCGCGACCGTCCAGAAACACGTGCAGACAAACCTTGTGCAGGCCCTCGCGCGCGGCCAGATCGAGCAACGCGTGGAAATGCGATTCGTGGCTGTGCACGCCGCCATCCGACAGCAGGCCCAGTACATGCAGGGTTTTGTCGTTGTCGCGCGCCAGATGCATGGCATTCAACAGGGCCGGATTGCTGTAGAAATAACCCGATTCGATGGCGCGATCGATGCGGGTGAATTCCTGGTAGACCACCCGCCCCGCTCCGATGTTCAGATGTCCCACCTCGGAATTGCCCATTTGTCCCTTCGGCAGTCCGACCTCGGATTCCGAGGCATGAATCAGCGTATGGGGATGATTCTTCCACAGCCTGTCCCAATTGGGCTTGGTAGCCTGGGCAATCGCGTTGTCGGCGCTTTCTTTGCGGCAACCGAAACCGTCGAGGATGATGAGAAGAACCGGAACGGGTTTCATGAAAAAATTTATAAACCTGACTCGTTGGCGTGGAAATATTTTAATATATGCATGATTGCTTATCTATACGCAATCTGACATGCAGGATTATAAGTAGCGCGTTGCTATATGTTGACGAAGTGGACCGTATCGTTACACGGTTCACAGGACTGGGGAACGGATATGGTAACTGACTGGGATCAAGTAGACCTCATGGACAAGGACGAGCACATCGAGCAGGCCTCGCGTGCGATGAAGGCCATGTCGCATCCTCTGCGCCTGAAAATTCTCTGTGTGCTGGGCGACAAGGAAGTCAGCGTCCAGGACATCGTCGACCACGTCGGCACGTCACAAAGCAACATTTCGCAGCACCTCGCCATCCTGCGTGACAAGGGCGTACTGCGCACCCGCAAGGATGCCAACCGCGTGTTCTATCGCGTGGGCGACACCCGCACGCTGAAGCTTCTGGGCATGATGCGCGACGTTTTTTGCGGCTTCAGCAAGTAAATCGATCACACCCCGGGACCCGGCTACGCGCAGGCGTGTCGGGTCTTGTGTTTCAGGCACGCCGATCAATCATTGCCAGTCCGGGGACGCGCGGCGCTTCCCCGCCACATCCAGTACAGCGCCGGAATCACGAAAAGCGACAGCAGCGGCGCCGTCAACATGCCGCCTACCAGCGGCGCCGCAATCCGCTTCATCGCTTCGGAACCGGCGCCGTCACTGAACATGACGGGCAACAGCCCCGCCACGATCACCGCCACCGTCATCATTTTGGGGCGGATGCGCATCAACGCACCCTGGATGATCGCCTGCCGCAACACGGCACGATCGGCGGGTTGCTCATCCGACAGCCCGGATTCCTCAATGGCCTTGTCGATGTAAAGCAGCATCACGACGCCGAATTCCGCCGCCACGCCCGCCAGCGCGATGAAGCCGACGCTCACGGCCACCGACAGGTTGTAACCCAGCCAGTAAACCAGCCAGAACCCGCCCACCAGCGAAAACGGCAGGCAGATGGCGACCAGCAAAACCTTGCCCGGATGGCGAAAGTGCAGGTAAAGCAGCAGCAGGACCAACAGCGCGGTGAGCGGAATCAGCCACTGCAACTTTTGCCTGGCATGTTCCAGATTCGCATACTGGCCGGACCAGGCGATGGCATAGCCGGGCGGCAACTTGACCTGGGCATCGACCGTCTGCCTGGCCGCCTCGACGTAGCTGCCCAGATCCCGCCCTTCTATGTCGAGATAGACGTAGCCGGTCAGGCGCCCGTTTTCGCTCTTGATCTCGGCCGGGCCGTCGACAATGCGCAGGCGGGCGACCGTGCCGAGCGGCAGCTGAACCCCTGACGGCGTGACGATTCGGCTCTCCGCGAGGGCGTCGATCGAGTCGCGCAAGGCGCGCGGATAACGCAGATTGATGGAAAACCGTTCGCGCCCGTCCACCACGGTGCCGATGGTTTCTCCGCCGACGGCACTTCGCACCAGACGCTGAATCGCCGCGACGGTGACGCCATAGCGTGCCGCCTGCTCGCGGTCGATATCGATATCCAAATAGCGTCCACCGGTGACGCGTTCACCGAATACGGTACGCGTTCCCGGAACGGTCTTCAGTGTGGCTTCGAGCGTTTCCGCCAGCGTGGCGATGCCGGCCAGATCGGGGCCGGTGATCTTGACGCCGACCGCGGTGCGGATGCCGGTGGACAGCATGTCGATGCGGGTACGAATCGGATAGCCCCAGGAATTGGTCAGTCCAGGCAGGCGTACGGTGCGATCGAGCTTCTGGATCAGTTGCTCCACGGTCTCACCCGCTGGCCATTCGCTCCTTGGCTTGAGCAGGATAGTGGTTTCCAGCATGGACAAGGGCGCGGGATCGGTCGCGCTGTCGGCGCGGCCGGCCTTGCCGAACACGCGTGCCACCTCCGGCATCTGCCGGATCAGGCGATCGGTAATCTGCAGAATATGAGCGGCCTCGTCGACGGACACGCCGGGCAGCGTGGTCGGCATGTACAGAAGATTGCCTTCGTACAGCGGCGGCATGAATTCGCTGCCGAGGCGGGAGACCGGCCACGCCGCGCTGGCCAGCAGCAGCACGGCCAGCAGCAACACCGTTTTGGGATGTTTCAGGGACGCCAGCAGCGCGGGACGATAAAGCGCCTGCAGCATGCGGTTGAGCGGATTGCTGCGTTCGGCGACGATGCGGCCGCGAATGAAATAGCCCATCAGTACCGGCGTCAGCGTGACGGCCAGCGCCGCGCTCGCCGCCATGGCATAGGTCTTGGTGTAGGCAAGCGGCGCGAACAGTTTTCCTTCCTGGCCCGAGAGCGCAAAAACCGGCAGGAAGGACACCGTGATGATGAGCAGCGAAAAAAAGAGCGCAGGACCGACTTCCACCGAGCTGACGCGTGCGATCTCCCAGTAGTCTCTATCAGGCCCGGCCCGTTCGAGATGCTTGTGCATGTTCTCGATCATCACGATGGCGGCATCCACCATGGCGCCGATGGCGATGGCGATGCCGCCCAGCGACATGATGTTGGCACTGACACCCTGCTGCTTCATGACGATGAACGCGACGAGGATGCCGACCGGCAGGGTAACGGCGGCGACCAGCGACGAACGCAGGTGGAACAGGAACAGCAGGCAGACCAGGGCCACCATCAGCGTCTCTTCGACCAGCTTGCCGCGCAGGTTATCGATGGCGCGCTTGATCAGGCCGGAACGGTCATACGTGATCACCAGTTCGACGCCGGGCGGCAGGCCGGCCTGCAACGCCTTGAGACGATCCTTGACGCGCGCCACGGTTTCCAGCGCATTGTGACCATAGCGCATGACCACGATACCGCCGGTGACGTCGCCCTCGCCGTCGAGATCGGCCACGCCGCGGCGCGGTTCCGGGCCCGTCTGGATATGCGCCACGTCCTGCAGCCGGATCGGAATGCCCTGTGCATCCGTGCCCAGGGGGATGGTGCGGAAATCGTCCAGCGTCTTCAGATAACCGTTGACGCGGACCATGTACTCGGCACGCGCCATTTCCATGACCGACCCGCCACCGGACAGATTGCTGTCGCGCACGGCCTGGCCGACCTGTTCCAGTGACAGCCCGTAGGCCGCCAGGCGGTTGGGGTCCACTTCGATCTGGAATTGGCGCGCCATACCGCCGATCGTGGCCACCTCCGCCACGCCGGGCAGGCCCTGCAACTCGTATTTCAGGTAGAAATCCTGGACTGCCCGCAACTGGTCCGCATCATGGCGATGGTGCCGGTCCACCAGCGCGTACTCGAACACCCAGCCGGTGCCGGAGGCATCGGGTCCCAGCGTGGGCGCGACGCCCGCCGGCAGCCGCGACGTCGCCTGGCTCAGATATTCCAGCACGCGAGAACGCGCCCAGTAGGGATCGACGCCATCCTTGAAGATGACGTAGACATAGGATTCGCCGAACATGGAAAAGCCGCGCACCGCCGTGGCGCCTGGCACCGACAACAGGCTCGATGTCAACGGATAGGTCACGGCGTCTTCCACGAGCTGCGGCGACTGGCCGGGATACGCTGTCTTGACGATGACCTGCGTGTCGGACAGATCCGGAATCGCATCCAGCGCGATATGCTGGGCGGAGTAGGCACCCCAGGCCGCCACCAGCACCGTGCCCAGCAGCACTAGCAGTCGATTGGCGAGCGACCACTCGATGATTCGACGGATCATGCCTAATTATTGTTCTGCATGCGCTGCACGGAATCATTCAGGGACGCGGCCGCATCCAGCAGGAATTGCCCGCTTACGGCGACCTCTGCACCTTCCTGCAAACCGTCGATGATCTCGATGAAGTCGCCACTCTCGATACCGGTTTCGACGGCAACCGGCATGAAATGTCCCCCCTCGCGCGCCAGCATGACGCGATTGCCCCGGCCGGTCCGGATCACGGCCGAACGTGGCACGGCGAGTTCCGTCCGCGGACGTGTGGCGATGGCGACATCCACATAAGCGCCGGGGCGAAGCAGACGATCCGGGTTCTTCACGACCAGACGCGCGCGCGCGGTGCGCGTGGCGGGATCGATCGTGGGCAGGGCAAATTTGAGCTGCCCGTGCAGGGGTGAGCGATCCGAATGCGGAAAAGACACCGTCACGTCATCGCCTTGCTGGACCCACTCGAGCTGGTCGGGATACAGCGCAATGTCAATCCAGACCGTGGCGTTGTCCGCCAGCGTCAGCAACGGCGTTGCCGGCGTGACGTACGCGCCTTCGCGCGCGCCGATCTGCGTAACGTAGCCGGCTTTGGTCGCATAGACCGGCACCCGGTCAACCGTGCGGTAGGTCCGCTCGATCTCGGCAATCGTCTTGGCGCTGACGTCGGCATAGGTGAGTTTCTCCCGCGTGCGGATACGTTCGCGTGCCAGACTGGCCGCCGCCGCAGCGGTCTGACCGTACAGGCCGGCGCTGCCATCCAGCAGCCGATCGCGTCGCTGCAGCAACTCGATATATTCCCGCTGGCGCTGAACCAGGTCGGGCGAATAGATCTCGTAGAGCAGCTGCCCGGCGGCGACGCGCTGCCCCACCGTGCTGACGTGCAGCTTGCCAAGCCAGCCCTCGATCTTGGGATTGATGGCATGCACCGAGTCTTCGTCGACGCCAACCGTGCCGTACGCATGCACGTCGCGCGCAAGCCTGCGTGGTTCGACGCGTGCGAGCCGCATGCCCAGGCGCTGCTGCAATGCCGTATCGACCTGCATGCTATCGGAATGATGGTCATGCCCGGCGCCTGTTTCCACCAGGTCCATTCCGCATATCGGGCATTCCCCGGGATGGTCCTGGAGAATGTGTGAATGCATGGGGCAGATCCACATCTTTTTTGCCGGGTCGGCGCCATCCAGGCGTTCCAGCCGATCCGCTGCCTGTGCGGACTGCACGATGCTGCCCGCATTCGCGCCCGGAAGCCGGTCCGACAGATACACCACACCAGCCATGCAGACGGGCGCGGCCAGCAGCACACCGTAGTACAGCACACGTGCCAACGACAAAGTCATGAGAAGTCCATCCTGCCTGTTACCCGCATGAATCAAAGGCCATCCGGAACGGGAAGGCCTAGATGTTTTTTGGCTTGGTTTTGATCAGCTTCATCTTGCACACAGGACATTTTCCAGCCTCGTGGCGATGAATCTCGGGATGCATGGAACACGTCCAGTCACCCCCGGCGTTTTTCGGTGCGAGCGATTCTGGCCCGCTGTCGGCAGTCCGAACCGTGGCCGTTGCAGTGTGTTTGGCGTCATGGCCTGCCATGCCGGATGCGAAACCTGGCGCAATGCCGCCAAGTGCAGCGAAAAGTAACGCGCTCGCCAGAGCATGGCTCGCGGTTTTTGATATCTGTTTGAAATTCACGGTGGTGCTCTCCATGTTTCGGGCTTCCCGAAGCGCATCAAGCATCGGGAAGCCCGTTTGCTGGCGCCGGAGGATGACCCTCCGGCTTGTGGGAATCAGCGAACGATGATCTTGTCGCCGTGGCCCATGGTGGGATCGGCGTCATTGCTGTACATGATTACCGCGATGGCACCCGTCAGAGCGGCTTTCAGCGAGTGGGTCACAATGGCATGTGCACCTTCCTTGGGAGAGATCAGGTCAAATGTCGCCGCGTCGCCCGCGCCCACGACATAGCTTTGCATGCCATGCAACACATTTTTCGGATTGCCGCTCGGGTAGACCGCTTCCCAGATGCCGGCAATGGGATGGAAGGACGAGAACTCATTCGGTCCTGCATTGACGAAGTAAACGCGGACGCGCTCACCCGGCTTGGCCTGCAGCCAGCGCGTAGCTGCCGGGTCGTGCACCGGGTCGTATTTGAAGATGCCGCCGTTGAACATGACGTTGCTCCACTTGTTCTCCATCATGTCTTCCTTGGAATCCGGGTTCGGATAGAGCTCGGACTGGATCAGCACGTATTCGCGATCCGCCTTCGGCATGGCCTTGGCGTCCTTCGGATCAACGATGATCGCCCCGAACATGCCCCGCGCAATATGCTGGATCATCGGATCGGCGCCGCAATGATAGAAGAACACGCCCGGGTAATCGGCGGAGAATGTGAAGCGCTTGTCCTCGCCCGGCTTGACCGGCCCAAAATCCGTCACCACATCCAGTCGGGCCGCATGGAAGTCCATGGAGTGCGAGTTCTTGTTGTTTTTGTCATTGATCAGCGTGAACTCGATGGTGTCGCCTTCGGTGACCCGCACCAACGGGCCGGGCACCTGACCGTCAAAGGTCCACGTCCGGTACATCGTTCCCTTGTTGTCGATCGGCAGATCGACTTCCTTCGCATGCAGCGTGACCTTGACCACTTTCGCTTCGGCCTGGAATGCCAACATCGAAAATGCCATCACGCCAGCCAGCGCCATCCCCATGATCTTGTTTCGTTTCATTTTTGAAGCTCCTTGTTATTTACCCGAACCACAATTGCAGACAAAGCGTAGATACGCCACCAGTTCCTTGATTTCCTCGTCGTTCATGACGTTGCCCCAGGCCGGCATGAGCACCGACTTGTTTACTGCCAGACCACCGTCCTTGATGACGTGGAATATTTCCTCGTTGGGAATGTCTCCCATCCCCTTGGCGTCACTGTGGTCCCGTGGCTGGACCGACATATCCCGACTGTTGATTCCCTTGCCGTTGCGATTGATGCCATGGCACTGCACGCAGTAGGTGTTGTAGTTGCGGAGAGCGCCCTGCGTATACGGTTCATCGGCCGCGACGGGGGCGCTGAACATGAAACAGGAGGCCATGAAGAGTCCGGCCTGCACGATGGCTGACACACGTTGTCTGAAATTCATTTTCATTTCCCCTCCGATGCGCTGAGTTGCATGATGTAACCCGTCAGCCGCTGCAGATCCGGCTCGGCCAGGTTGAGCGTGGGCATCCAGACGTGCGGATCGATCGCCTGCGGGTCCTTGATGTAGCTGTAGATGTAATCCGCCTGCAGGCGCTCGCCGGCGGTGTAGAGCTCGGGACCCGAGGATCCGCCGGTTCCGGGTTTGCCTTGATGGCAGGCCGCGCAGCCGCGCAACTTGTTGAAGAACATCGCGCCCATGGACATGCTCACCTTCTCGCCCTTGAATGCGCCCTTGGCCACCAGATCAGCCGGCCCTGTCAACGCCATCAGCGCGTCGGCCACCGCCTCGGCATCCGCCTTCGACAATTTCACATGGGGCGTCAGGGTGGATTCATCGACCACGTCCTCCTTGTCGCTGCCCTTGACGTGTTTGGTGTAGAACTCGCCTGCAGGCCGGATACGCGTTGGATCCTGCAGCCATTTCGCCAGCCAGGGCTTGTTGAATTTGTTGCCGGCGTAATACAGATCCGGCCCCTTGCGCTCCCACAGACGGTCGAGACTGGCTTTGTCCGGCTTGGCAATGGCGTGGCAACTGATGCATTGCGCTTTCAGGATGCCTGCGCCCGGGTTGTCGGCGGCCAGCACGGGGCTGGCCGCAAATGCCGCGCCCAGCAGTGCGCCCAGAATGGATAGTTTCATCATCGCTCCTCTCGCTTATTGAATGGCCTGACCCTTGAAGGCCGGCGCATCATGCATGCCATAGGGCTTCTTCAGGGAATCTTCGTAATAGAAATCGGGCACGAACGCCTTGTCTTTCCAGGCGTAGAACGGATCGTTGCGGTTGATTTCGTTGTATTCGATGACCGTCATCAGCCCGCCCATCGGCTTGTCGCCGTTCATGGTGTGGGAGTCGACGTGGTCATGCACCATCCAGCGGCCCGGGTTGTCCGCCGTCAGGATCAGGTCATAGCGTTCGCCCGGCCCGACCATGATGGTATCCGCTTCATAGGGGGCGGGCAGCGGCCGGCCGTCCTTGAACGCCACCAGGAAAACGTGGCCGTGGATGTGGATTGAATGGGTCAGGTCGCCCGCGCCGATCAGGCGGATCCGTACCACGTCGCCCTTGTTCACGCGAAGTGGCTGCGAATCCGGGAAGGCCTTGCCGTTAAGGGTGAAATAATCCCACACGTCGCCGGGAACGCCGCCATAACCCGGTTTGAACGCCCATTGAGACGCCCAGTCCGACAACATCAGGATGTAGTCCTTCGTCACCTTCTTCTCGATCGGCACGGGTTTTTTCGGATCGACGATGAAGGGGCCCCACATGCCGCGCATCGCCGCATGCTCATTGACATTGACGTGACAGTGGTACCACATGGTGCCGGACGGTTCTGCGACGAACTTGTAGGTAAAGGTATCGCCGGGCTTGATCGCCGGCTGGGTGGTATCCGGTACGCCATCCATGCGCCAGGTCCCCTTCTGCAGCAGGCCATGCCAGTGAATCGTATGCGGCAGGGTGGTCAGATTGCTGACGTTGACGGTGACTTCATCGCCTTCCTTGACATGGATCAAGGGCCCCGGCACCTGGCCGTTGAAGGCAAACGTATGAAACTGCTGCTTGTCCACCAGCGTGATCTTGGTGTCTTCGATCGTCATGTCGAAGCTGTGTTTTTCGGCGTGACTCAACAGCGGGTACGTCATGGCCAGGCCAAGACACAACAGCGCCACCCCGCGACCTGCGCTGATCCGACGATGCAATTCACTATTCATGCGATCCTCCCTTTAAAAGATACATGTGAAATGTATCTTATGGGGAACTCAATGACAAGAGCGCTGCCCAAGTTTTTTTTATGCATGAATAAAGCGCCTGTCCGTCATGCTTATACCCTGACGGATATAATGGAGCCCGCAAGCCCATTCAGGTGCAACACCGCATGGCATAAAGCAAACCGAAGGAGATGCCATGCGTCTGACCAAGTTCACGGACTATGCCTTGCGGGTGATGATTTATCTGGCGCGCCACCCGAGCGGTCTGGCGACCATTGCTGACATCGCCCATGAATACGATATTCCTTCCACCCATCTGATGAAGGTGGTGCACCGCCTGGCGCAATGCGGCTACATTGTGACCATACGCGGAAAGGGCGGCGGGATGCGGCTCGCCCGCGTACCAGAATTGATCAACGTGGGCGATCTGGTGCGGGATACCGAAGACAACATGGACATAGCCGAATGCTTCAATAACGAAAACCAGACCTGTCCGATGCTGCCTGAGTGCACGCTGAAATCCATTCTGATGGAGGCACGCAAGAGTTTCCTGGTCACGCTGGATTTTTATCGTCTGTCGGACATCATGGGCAATTCCATGCCGCCGCTCGTTGCTCCCATGAATCGGGTGCACAACATTTTGCCTCCGGCGTCCGCCCGCGCAAAAGTAAAAAACGAAACGAGCTGAGGAATGTGCGGGGATTTCCGGTTTGCGGTGTTTTCTTTCCGGTGGATTTCTGCTTGTTACTGTCCCGTCATACTCGAATTGGCGCTTGCCGCCGTTCCAAATAGGCTATTCCTATATAAACAGAACGCCTGAACAGGATCGTGCAGCGTGATGCGCCGCGCGACGTACAAGCAGCATCGCTTGCAGCGCTTTCAGCCTGCAATCAATCAGCGTGTCTGCCCAGCTCTGCCCAACACGATCTGTCAGGGCTTGTACCGACACATAAGCTGCACTTGGGTCCAGATAAATTATTGATATATAATCGTTTGCTTATATTTATCCTGCGCACCTGCAGGGTGCACCTGGCAGGCCCATTTCGACAAGGGATACCGATGCGGCTCAAGAAAACCAATCCAGTGTGGCTGAAAGCTCTGGCTTTCCTGTCCCTGTCGGCCATGGTCGGCGCAGCCACGGCGGATACGCTGGATTTCGCCCAGGCCGTGCAACGCGCGCTGTCGCAAAATCCGGACATCCTTGTCGCCGGCGCGCAAATCGGGCAGGCGCAGGCGGCGGTCAGGCAAAGTGAAGGGGCACGGCTGCCCAAGCTGACCGCCTCGATCAACGTCACCCGCACCGATGACGCGCTCAATGCCTTCGGTCTCAAGCTGTCGCAGCGCAGCGCTACGTTCAATGACTTCGGCGCAGGGGAATTCAATCCCGCCAACCCCAACGTCCTCAATATCGCCCCGCACGACCTGAATCACCCCGGCGCAGTGAACAACTTCAATGCCCGTCTGGAAGCGCAGTTACCGCTGTATACCGGTGGCATGATCGAGGGCTACAACGAGCAGGCCAGGGCGTATTTGCGGGCGGCCCAGCAGGGCGATACGCTGGCCCGCCAGAAAGTGATCTTCGACGTATTGCGCGCTTACGAGGGCGTGCTTACCGCGCGCGCCTATGCGGCTGTCGCCCGGCAGGCCCGCAACGCGACTGAATCCTACGTCAAGACCATCGATAACCTGGTCAAAGGCGGCGTCGTTGTGAAAAGCGACCTGTTGTCCGCCAAGGTGCATCTGGAAGACGTCAAAGTGCAACAGACGCAGGCGGACAATGCCGTGCAGCAGGCGCTTGATCAACTCCACCTGCTGCTGGGCATGCCGTTATCGGAACCGCTGGATGTGGCGGGGAATATCGAGGTTCGTCCCCTGGAAGGCAAACTGGCCGATTACCAGGCCGACGCGCTCAAATCCAATCCTGGCCTGGCCGCCCTGCGCAACCAGCTGGACGCGGCGCAGGCCGCTGTCAAGGTGGCGCGTTCGGGTAAATACCCCCAAGCCGGCTTGCTGGCACGCGTCGACACCCATGACAGCGCCATTGGATTCGACGCCCATTCCTATACGCTGGGCGGCCAGGTGTCGTGGCAGCTATTCGACGGCGGTGTCGTCAGTGGCGCCATCCAGCGGGCCCAGGCCGCACGCGACGAAATCGCGGCCAGGCTCAGCCAGGCCGAAAGCGGGATTACCTACCAGGTCGCCGACGCCTGGCGCCGTGCCGACGAAGCCCAGCGTCGGGTCATGGCACGCGAACTGGCAGTCAGCCAGGCCGAGGAAGCCCAGCGCATCGTGGAAAAACGCTATGCCAACGGTGTGACGACCATTACCGAACTGCTGGGGGCTCAAGCCCAGTTGGACAAGGCCCGGGCCGATCAGGTGGCCGCCCGTTATGAACTCAAGGTGCAACGTGCCAATGCCCGATTGGCGATCGGCCGTCTGCAACCCGACTCACTATGAGCAATCCGGAATGAACCCCATGGCAAATCCCCTCTTTTTGCGCGTTGCCTTGCTTGGCCTGGCAGCGAGTCTGATCAACGGTTGCGGGTCGCACGACACGCCCGAAGGGCAGGCAGCCGCCGGCCGCAGCGTGGCGGCCGAGGTGCAAACCGTGCAGCCGGCACCGCTGAGTCTGCGCGTGGAAGCGCCGGGGCTGGTCGTGTCGGAAGACCAGGTTCAGGTGGCTTCGCGGCTGATGGGATATATACGCGAGATCAAGGTCGAGGAGGGACAGTCCGTCAAGCTCGGCCAGTTGCTGTTCGTGGTCGATCCCGCCGATATCCAGGGGCAGGTGCGCCAGGCCCGCGCCGGTCTCGCGCAAGCGGAAGCCGCACTGGCCGATGCCAGGCTCGACCATGAGCGCTTTGGCGCCCTGTACAAGGACGAAGCCATTCCGAAGATGCAGTGGGACAAGATCCAGCTGCAATACCGGGTTGCCCAGCAACAGGTGGCTGCTGCCCGCGCCGGACTGGGCCTTGCGTCCGGCCAGTTGCGCTATGCCTCGGTGGTGTCGCCGATCAACGGCGTCGTCACGCAGAAAATGGCCCATGCCGGCGACCTCGCCGCGCCTGGCCGGCCGGTGCTGGTCGTCGAAGGCTTGAAGAACCTGCAGATTCGTACCCAGGTCAGCAGCGATGTCTACGCCCGCATCAAGACCGGCGACAAGGTCAACATCGTCCAGGATGGCGTGACGGCGCAGGCGCCGATCGAGGGCACGATCGCTCAGGTGGTGCCGGCGGCTGATCCGGCCAGCCACTCCCATCTGGTGAAGATCGATCTGCCCAATGACAGCGGCCTGTCGAGTGGCACTTTCGTTCGTGTGGGGTTTGCCGTCGGTGAACGCGCGGGCATCCGCGTGCCGGTCACGGCCGTGGTCGAGCGTGCCGGTATCGTTGGCGTCTTCGTGGTCGACGCCCAGGGCATCGCGCGCTACCGCATGGTCCGACCCGGCGCAACCGGGCAGGGCGGCGTGGAAATCCAGTCCGGCCTCCACGCGGGTGACAAGGTAGTCGTCTCCCAGGTCGACCAACTGGAAAACGGCGACAAGGTGAGCGGGGGCACTCATGACTGAGCGCACCACCCCGCTCAACATCGCCGGCAAACTGGCCGGCATTTTCATCGAGTCCAAGATCACCGCCATGATCATGCTGGCGGTCGCGCTGGCCGGCATGATGGCGTTGTTCGTCACCCCGCGCGAATACAATCCGCAGATCGTGGTGCCGGCGGCCAACATCATCGTCGCCAAGCCGGGCGCCTCGCCCGAGGAAATCCAGAACCTGGTGGTCAAGCCACTGGAAGCCATCATGAACGCGCAAGCCGGTGTCGAGCACACCTTCGGCTATGCCGCGCCGGATTTCGGGCTGGTGACGGTGCAATTCAAGGTCGGAGAAGACCAGGAAAAAAGTCTGGTCAAGCTCTACAACCAGTTGATGCAGAACCTCGACCGCATGCCGCCCGGCGCCATGCAGCCGGTCGTCAAACCGGTCAACGTCGACGATGTACCGATCATGACCCTGACGCTGTCATCCGCCAGACTGGACGATCTGCAAATCCGCCAGGTGGCGAGCCGTGTTCTGGAGCAGCTGCGCAATGTGCCGGGCGTGTCCTTCACCCAGCTCATCGGCGGCTCGCAGCGTACGGTCAATGTCTGGATCTCACCAGCCAGGCTGGCGGCGGCGGGCATCGCACTCGACCAGGTGGACAGGATGCTGCAGGGGCAGAACGTCTCGGTCCCGGCCGGCAGCCTGGTGGACAACAACACGGTTTCGCCGCTGCGGGTGCAGGGTTTCCTCGGCAGCGCCCGCGAAGTGGGCGACATCGTCATCGGCGCGCCGAATGGGCGGCCGGTGTTCCTGAAGGACGTGGCCACCATCGTGGATGGCCCTGCGGAAGCGGACCAGAGCACACGCTTTGCCTGGGGCCCCGCTGCCGGCAAGGATGCCGCGCGCGGCGAGGCGCCGGCCGTAACGCTGGCCATCGCCAAGAAGGCCGGCACCAACGCGGTCGTCGTGGCCAATGCCGTGCTGACGAAACTCGATCAGCTCAAGCGTCAGGCCATCCCCGCCGACATCGCGGTCGCGGTGACCCGCGACGACGGCGCGCGCGCCGACGACGCGGTCAACACCCTGGTCGAGCACCTCGGCATCGCGATCGGCTCGGTGGTGGTGATCCTGGTGTTCTTCCTCGGCTGGCGCGAGGCCGGCATCGTCACCCTGACGGTGCCGCTGATCCTGTTCGTGGTGTTGACCATCGGCCTGTTCGCCGGCCAGACCATCAATCGCATCACGCTGTTCGCACTGATCCTGTCGCTTGGCCTGCTGGTGGATGCCGCCATTGTGGTGGTGGAGAACATCCATCGCCATCTGCATCACGGCATCGGCGACCGCGATTTCAGGGAGGTCGTGATCCAGGCCACCAACGAAATCGGCAATCCCACCAATATCGCGACCATCGCGGTGATCCTGGCCTTCATTCCGATGGCCTTCGTCACCGGCATGATGGGACCGTTCATGCTGCCGATCCCGTTCAATGTGCCGGTGGCGATGATCGCCTCGCTGCTGATCGCTTATATGGTGGTGCCGTGGGCGACCAATCTGTGGCTGAGGAAAAAGGCCGCGCTGAGCGAACTGGCGCGTAAGGAAAGCCTGGAGGAAGCCGGCGCGCGCAAGACCGACCGGCTGCACCGCGCCTACGTCAGGACCATCACCCCGTTCATCGAGCACGCCGGCCACCGCAATCTGATGTTCCTGGCGGTGCTGGGCCTGCTGGCGGCGGCCATGCTGATGCCGGCCTGGCAATTCATCCGTCCCGCAGGCATCAACGGGCCGCTGTCGGCGCTGGGTGTGGAACTCAAGATGCTGCCCAACGACAACACCAACACCTTCCTGGTGGAGATCGGCACCCCGGCCGGCACCACGCTGGAAGAAACCGACCGCGCCGCACGTGCGGTCGGCGACGTACTGGCGCAGAACCGTTTCGTCACCGATTACCAGACCTTCCTCGGCATGACCGCACCGATCGACTTTGCGGCGCTGGTACGCGGCGATCCCATCAAGCGCGGCGACAATCTGGCGCAGATCCGGGTCAATCTGATCGACAAGCATCAGCGCTCGACTTCGTCACACCAGATCGTGCAGCGGTTCAACGACAGTCTCAAGCCATTGCGCCAGGCCTTTCCGCAGGCCCGCATCAAGCTCTATGAAACCCCGCCCGGCCCGCCGGTGCAGGCGCAGGTGCTGGCCGAGTTGTACGGGCCCGACTATGACAAACTGCGCGGCGCCTCGCCCGAGGTGCGTCGCGCATTCGAATCGGTCTATGGCATGATCAATAGCGACGACTCGGTGACCGCTACCGTGCAATCCTTCTCGGTGCAGGTGGATCGCGAGAAGGCGGCCTTGTCAGGCATCGTCGGTGGCCAGGTGGGCAAACTGCTGCGCGATTACGTGTCGGGGCTGTCGATTGGTTCGGTACATGTAGATTCCGCGCGCGACCCCATCAACATCGTGGTGCGCCTGCCGCGCGCGGAACGCCAGTCGCCTGAATCGCTGATGGCGATCCGCCTGACGAACATGATGGGCCAGCAGGTGCCGTTGAGCGCGATCGCCAGCGTGAAACGCGAACCATTCGGCAAACCCATCCACGACCGCGACCAGCATCCCATGGTCATGGTAGGCGGAGAAATGATCACCTCGAGTCCGGTCTATGCCGTGCTGGCGCTGGACAAGATGCTGGACGGCACCCTGCTGGCCAACGGCGTGCGCTTCAAGACCGGCAACCTCGGCTTCACCCAGGCGGAGGCGGACGATGTCACGGACTACCATCTGCTGTGGGGCGGCGAGATGCGGCTGACCCTGGACGTCTTCCGCGACCTCGGCTCGGCCTTCATCATCGCGCTGGTATTCATCTATCTGCTGCTGGTGGGCTACTACAAGTCCTTCGTCATGCCGATGATCGTGATGGGCGCGATTCCGCTCACCCTGATCGGGGTGTTTCCCGGGCACTGGGCGACCCAGCAGGCATTCACTGCGACCTCGATGATCGGCGTCATCGCGCTCGCCGGCATCGTGGTGCGCAACTCGCTGCTGCTGATCGACTTCATCGTCGATTACCGCGCCCAGGGTTACGGCCTCAAGGAAGCGGTGATCGAAGCCGGCGCAGTGCGGCTGCGGCCGATCCTGCTGACCGCGCTCGCGATCATCCTCGGCTCGGCCATCATGATCACCGACCCCGTGTTCGGCGGGCTGGCAGTATCGCTGATTTTCGGCACCTTCGCCTCCACCGCACTGACCCTGATCGTCATTCCGCTGCTGTACTACATCTGGCAGAAGCGTGGCGCCGCGCCGGCTTGATAAAAATCGAGACGCCCTTATCATCCGTTTTCCATCTTAAGGAACTGATCATGACCGTAGAACGCCTTGTCCGCATCATTGCCGGATTTTTCATCATGCTGTCACTGGCACTGGCGCACTTTTCCGGTAGCGTTGACATGACCCGGCTGTCGTGGCTGTGGTTCACCGCCTTCGTCGGCTTCAACCTGTTCCAGTCCGGCTTCACCCGCTTCTGCCCGATGGACATCATGTTCAGGAAAGCCGGCATCAAACAAGGCTGCGGCCTGTAAGGAAGCGCATATGGACATTCAATTCCTGCAGCAGAACTGGATGCTGGCGGCGGTGGCGGCGGTGTCCGGCGCCATGCTGGTATGGTCCTTCCTCGGCGGCAAGCTGTCCGGCATCGAGGAAGCCGACACGCTGAAAGCCACCCGCCTCTACAACGACGACGCGCTGGTGCTCGACGTGCGCGAGGACAAGGAATACGCCGCCGGCCACATTCCCAAGGCCAGGCACATTCCGCTCGGCCAGCTGTCCGGCCGGCTCCAGGAACTGGAGAAATTCAAGACCAAGCCCATCCTTGTCACCTGCCGCAGCGGCCAGCGCTCGGCACGTGCCTGCAACCTGCTGAAGAAAGCCGGTTTCGAGACCGTGTACAACCAGGCGGGCGGCATCATCGCGTGGGAACGCGCCAACCTGCCTGTCGTCAAATAAACCCTGAGCAAGGAGACCCCATGGCCAAAGTTGTCATGTATTGCACCGCCGTTTGTCCCTACTGCGTCGCCGCCGAACGCCTCTTGAAGAGCCGCGGTGTCACCGAAATCGACAAGATTCGCATCGATCTCGACCCGGCCAAACAGGAAGAAATGATGACGCGTTCCGGTGGCCGCCGGACCGTACCGCAGGTGTTCATCGGCGACACCCACGTCGGCGGATACGACGACACGTCCGCACTGGACGCCGCGGGCGGACTGGTCCCGCTGCTGAACCGCGCCTGATTGCTGTGTCGGCCGGGGCACGCTTGAATTTCCGGCGTCGCCCCCAACTTGAGACACAGCTTATTCGTTTCAAGGACTCCTGATGGAACTAGCCTGCCCCCACTGCCTCGCCATCAACCGCGTGCCGGACGACCGGCTGTCGAACGGACCCAAGTGCGGCCAATGCGGCACGCCCTTGCTGCCTGGCACACCGGTGGATCTCACCACCGCCAGTTTCGACCGTTTCATCTCCAGGGCCGGCCTGCCGGTACTGGTCGATTTCTGGGCCGGCTGGTGCGGTCCCTGCAAGATGATGGCGCCGGTGTTCCAACAGGTGGCGGCCGACATGGCCACACGCGTGCGCTTTGCCAAAGTCGATACCGAAGCGCATCCGGAAGTGTCGATGCGCCATCACATCAAGGGTATTCCCAGCCTGATCCTGTTCAGGGACGGCGTCGAAGCTGCGCGCATGTCGGGCGCAATGGAAGCCCATGCGCTCAAACGCTGGCTGGCGTCGCAGGGCATCCGGTAAGTCGCGCGAACCGGCCCGGCGGGACACGGCATGAAGGCGGCCTGAAGCCCGTGTAAAATAGATCCATCCCCGGAGCGCAGGCTCCGGTTTTCTTATTCCTGGAGACATCATGGCCGACGAACAACAACCCGTATTCAATATCGAAAAACTCTACGTCAAGGACCTGTCGGTGGAGGTGCCCAACGCGCCCGCCATCTATCTGGAGCGCGAAGCCCCGCAGATCGATGTCAACATGTCGACCGAAAGCAGCGCGCTGGGCGAGAACCTTTATCTCGCCAGCATCACCGTCACCGTCACCGCCAAGACCGGCGACAAGACCATGTTCCTGGTCGAATGTACCGAGGCCGGCATCTTCCGCATCGATCATGTGCCGCAGGACCAGTTGCCCATGGTGCTGGGCATCGGCTGTCCCAACATCGTCTTCCCGTATCTGCGCGAGACCGTGTCCGACGTGGTGATCCGCGCCGGCTTCCCGCCGCTGTTGTTGAACCCGGTCAATTTCGAGGCGCTGTTCCTGCAGCAACAGCAGGCGCAGCAACAGGCCGCCCCGGCGCAAACCCATTGAAACGGATCGGCTGACCGTGCGACGGCCTCGCACCGGCTGGCTGCTCGCAGGCCTGCTGTCGGCGCTGGCCATGCCTGCCAGCGCGCTGGAATATCGCACAACCGGACGTGCCGCCGTGTTGTATGACGCGCCTTCGACCGCGGGCGACAAACTGGCCGTCGCGGGAAGCGGCCTGCCGTTCGAGGTCGTCGTCGACACCGAGACCTGGGTCAAGGTGCGTGATTACACCGGCCGCCTGGCGTGGATCGAGAAATCGGCTCTTGACGGCCCCCAAAGCGTGATGGTCAAGGCTGAAACCGGCACCGTCCGGCAACAGCCGCACGCCGACGCCGATATCGTGTTTCGCGCTGCGCGCGGCGTCCTGCTCGACGTCACCGGCAAGCCCGACGCCGCCGGCTGGCTGCCGGTCAGACACGCCAACGGTCTGCGCGGCTGGGTACCGGTGCAAGAGGTCTGGGGGCAATGAAACTGACGGTGCTGGGCGCCGGCGCATGGGGCACCGCGCTGGCGGCCAGCTGGGCGCCTCACCATGCCGTCACCCTGTGGGGACGCAATGCGGCCGAGCTCGAAGGCATGCGTGCGACCCGCGTCAATACGCGTTATCTGGCCGGTTGCAGGCTGCCGGATGCACTGCATTTCAATCCCGATTTCGGTTCCGCCGCCGAGGGGGCCGACCTCATCGTCCTCGCCGTCCCCAGCGGCGGCCTGCGCCCGACGCTGACCGCCCTGACCCGCTATCCCGACCTGCCGCCGCTGATCTGGGTGAGCAAGGGCTTCGAACCCGGCAGCCGGAAACTGCCCCATCAGGTCATCGCCGAACTGCTCCCCGCGCACACGCAGACCGGCGTGCTGTCGGGCCCCAGCTTCGCCCAGGAAGTCGCGCAAGGCTATCCCACCGCGCTTACACTGGCGTGTCACGATACCGCCCTGGCGCAGCGGCTGGCTGAAGGCCTGTCGGGTCAGCGTCTGCGCATCTACGTACATGACGACGTCATCGGCGTCGAACTCGGCGGCGCGCTGAAGAACGTCATGGCGATTGCCGCCGGCATCTGCGACGGCCTGCAGCTCGGCCACAACGCCCGCGCCGCGCTCATCACGCGCGGACTGGCCGAAATGACCCGGCTCGGCGTGAAACTCGGCGGCCATTTCGAGACTTTCATGGGCCTGTCGGGTCTCGGTGACCTCATTCTCACCACCACCGGCGACCTGTCGCGCAACCGCCAGGTTGGCCTGCGCCTCGCGCGCGGCCAGGCGCTCGAGGCCATCCTCGCCGAACTCGGCCACGTCGCCGAAGGCGTCACCACCGCACGCGAAGTCGCCGCGCTCGCCGGCGAACTCGGTATCGACATGCCGATCGCCCGTGCCGTATGCCAGATGCTGTTTGAAGGCCTGCCCGCCGCGCAGGCGGTCGATGCCCTGCTGAACCGGGAAATCAAGGCCGAGTTCTAGTCCTTCGGACTCCATCGGCGGCCAGGACGGCAGTCGGGCCAAACCCGACCCGGCCGGACCGGCGGCAATTCGTACTTGTTGTCATGCAGGCGCCCGGCTACAGTCCATTGAACAGTGTCCGTTACGCTGAAACATACGAAGAACGCGAGGGCGCCCGTGACCGGCCCTGCCCCACCTGTCCGGAATCCTTCTACAAGGCCCTGCCATCCGCATGAGTCACCGCCGCAACCTGCCAAACCAGAACGACGCACAGCCTCTGCGCGGACTGTTTTATGCCCTGATCGGATTTTTCGTGCTGGCCTATTTCATCGTCGTCGTCCGCCACTGGGTCGACGCGAAGGAGGATGCCGAGACCCAGTTGCACTATTTCAACAGCACCCTCGTGCAGGACACGCGCACCACCTTGAAAAACTACGACCTGCTCCTGCGCGGCCTGGGCAGCGAACTGGTCGCAGAAGGCGCGTTGCAGTCGCCAGCACGCGGGCGCACCCTCATCGAGCGCATGAAATCGATCGACCCCGGCATGGCCGGATTGGGCCTGGCAAGGCCTGACGGGCAACTTGTCCTGGTCAGCGGCATACCCGACGGGACCCCCTTACCCAACCTGCTGAGCCAGGCCACAAGCCGAGACAGCTTCCGCGCCAGTCTCGTCTCCGGCCATCTTCAGCTCGGCAGGCCATACTACATGAAGGAACTGAAACGTTGGGTGAATCCTGTACGCGTTCCCATCCTTGACCCACAGGGCCGGACCGTGGCGGTCATGACGGCAGGATACGCCATCAACGACGGGACCACCCTGGGGGTTCATGCGGCCCTACCCCCCGAAATCCAGGTAGGGCTGCTGCGCGACGACAATTTCCTCCAGTACTTCTATCCGCTGCCGGAAGGTCCGGAACAGGTTGTCGTCCAGAACACCTACGGCCAGCCGATCCACCCCAGAACCATTCAGCAGCTTGCCGCGATCCGCAACGGCAAAGGCGCCATGACCATCGATTTTCCCCGCAACCAGGGACGGCATCATCTCGTCTATGAGCGCATCGGCGAGTATGGCCTACTGGCAGGCGCCCTGATGCCCTGGCACACCATCGTTTACGACTGGCTGCAGCAACTGCTGCTGCCCACGATCCTGCTGGGTGTTTTCCTGATGGGTGGTGTGTGGACCTATTGGCGCTCACTGGCCCGCCAGGTCAGGTCGGATGCGGCGGTTACCCGTCTTTCGGCCTGGCAGAAGGCCATTCTGGATAGCGCCGACTACAGCATCATCTCCACCAACACCGCCGGCACCATCGTCAGCTTCAACGCGGCGGCCCAGCGCATGCTGGGCTATGCCGCGGAAGACGTGATCGGGGAACACACACCGCTCCTCTTTCACGACGCAGACGAAGTACGCCAGCGCGCGCTCGAACTCAGCCAGGAACTCGGCGAACCCGTCCAGCCTGGCTTCGATGTCATTGTCGCCAAAGCCAGGCGCGACCAGACCGAGGAGCGCAAGTGGACGTATATGCACAAGGATGGCCACCGGTTCCCGGTACGCCTGTCGGTCACGCCGCTGCATGGCCCGGATGGCAGGATCGAGGGATTCCTGGGGATTGCCGCAGATCTGACGGCGCACAAACAGGCCGAGGCCAGCCTGCGCGACAGCCAGGCCCGCTACCGCATCCTGTTCGAACACGCAGGCGACGCCATCTTTCTGATGAAGGGAGAGCACTTTGTCGATTGCAACCCGGCGACGCTGGAGATGTTTGGCTGCACGCGCGACCAGATCGTCGGAGCAGCGCCCTATCGATACTCGCCCGAGTTCCAGCCGGATGGCCGCCTGTCGAAGGTCAAAGCACAGGAAAAGATCGCAGCGGCCTCTCGCGGCGAAACCCAGTTCTTCGAGTGGCACCACCAGCGTTACGACGGCACCCCCTTTGACGCGGAAGTGACGCTGAACAGCGTGACGATCGGGAACGAGGCCCACATTCTCGCCACCGTTCGCGACATCAGCCAGCGCAAGAAAGCCGAAGCCGAACTGATGCACTCGCGTCAGGCTCTGATCGAGCGCAACGAACACCTGCGCCTCATCAACCAGTTGGCCAATCGTCTGCACGCCTCGCTGGCCCTGGATGACATCCTGAAAGAAACCATGGATGCCCTGCTCGGCCTGAGCCATGCGCCGAATATCGCGATCTACCTGCTGGATCCAAGGACTGCCCGCCTGAATCTGGTGGCAAATCGCGGGTTCAATAAGGAATTGCCGCAGCTGGGCGCCTGCCTGCCAGTGGAAGGCAGCCTCAGCGGCCTGGCGCTGACCCGTGGGCATCTGCTGGTCAGCAGTGATTTTGCCCTTGACATGCGTTTGTACCCCGAGTTGAGGGAAGGCCTGGTCGCTGCAGGCCTGCACTCAGGGGTCGCCATCCCCATGATCTATCACGAGCAGCCGCTGGGCAGCATCAACCTGGTCTACGGCGAACACCGGACATTCAGCGACGTGGAACTGGATACGCTCACCGCCTTCAGCAACACGCTTGCCATGGCTATCGCCAATTCGCGCCATGTCGTCAGCCTGGCATTCCAGGCCAAGCACGATAGTCTTACCGCCCTGCCCAACCGCTCGGTCCTGCACGATGAGTTTCCGGCCCGGGTCGAACGAGCCCCCACAGGCAAAGCCGCACTCCTGCTGCTGGACCTGGATCGTTTCAAGGAAATCAACGACACGCTGGGCCACCACGTAGGCGATCACCTGCTGACCCACATCGGCCCGCGCCTGCAGGAAGCCCTCACGCAACACGACGCGCTGATCTGTCGCCTAGGCGGCGACGAATTCGCCGTGCTGCTCACGGGACTGTCCGACAAAGCGGATGCGGTCGCCCTGGCCAAACACGTGACCTCGGCGTTGCGCCAGCCTTTCATGGTGGACGGCATGGCCCTGCAGGTTGGCGTCAGCGTGGGCGTGGCGTATTACCCGGAACACGGCGACAGCAGCCACGCGCTATTGCGGGCGGCGGATGTGGCCATGTATCGGGCGAAAACGCTGACAGCCGGCGTCGTGGTCTACGACCGCTGCTTCGACAATTACAGCCCCGATCGTCTCGCCCTGGCCAGCGAACTGGTGCAGGCGGTCCA
Source organism: uncultured Thiobacillus sp. (assembly GCA_964452995.1). GTDB lineage: Bacteria > Pseudomonadota > Gammaproteobacteria > Burkholderiales > Thiobacillaceae > Thiobacillus. The sequence continues at coordinate 22,986 of CAYVOR010000011.1, read as the reverse complement.
GAACGGGGAGCTGATTCTCCACTACCAGCCCAAGCTGGATATCGTCAGCGGACGGGTCACCGGTTTCGAGGCGCTGGCACGCTGGCAGAACCCCCGACTCGGCCTGCTGTATCCCGGCGACTTCATCCATCTGGTGGAAATGACCGATGTCATCCATCCTTTGACCAACGCCGTGATGGACCTGGCGCTGGCGGACAAGCGACGGCTGCACGATCTGAACCATACGCAGCCGGTGGCCATCAATCTTTCCGTGCGCAACCTGATGGATGTCCGTTACGCAAGCAGTCTCGCAGACGCCATCGCCCGGCACGGCGTTCCCGAGCAGGAAGTCGAACTGGAACTTACCGAGACCGCGCTGATGCACGATCCGGATAGTGCCATCGCGCTGCTGCAGGAGATCGCTGCCAGGGGTGTGAACATCGCGGTCGATGATTTTGGTACCGGTTATTCCTCTCTGGCCTATCTGCGGCAACTGCCGCTCAGCGCGCTGAAAATCGATCGGTCATTCGTCATGGGCATGAATGACAACGCCCAGGACGCGATCATCGTACGTTCAACGGTTGCCCTGGCCCACAGTCTCGGCCTGCGTGTCATCGCGGAAGGGGTGGAGAATGCGGAAACGCTGGCGCTGCTCGTTAACATGGGATGCGAGCAGGCCCAGGGCTACCATCTGTGCCGGCCGCTTCCCTTCGACGAGCTCATTGTCTGGCTGCAGGCCCGCCGATGGCCAGAGCCCCTGATGACGAGCGGCTGAAGCGACCGCGCGTCCTGCTTGCGCCCCAAGTCATCCGATCAGGCGGCCCGCGCCATCTCGCAGCGGCCGGGTACGGGGCGTTAGAAGAGTTCGACCGAACCGCTGGGACGTTCGTCACGCGCAAGCGCACCACTCGCCACCAGTTCACTGTAGTCACAAACCCGGTTGCGACCCTGTTCCTTGGCGAAATAGAGCGCCTTGTCGGCCTCTTCGAATAAATAGGGCGGCAGGGCCTGTTGGGCGATGGCGGTAAATCCGATGCTCACTGTAACCTGTCCAACCTGGGGAAAAACGTGATCCTGCACCGTGGACCGGACACGCTCGAGGATGGGAAAAATGGTTTGCGGCGGGACATCCTTGATCAGCGCGACGAACTCCTCCCCGCCGTAGCGAAATACCCAATCGACGTCACGTAAGGCTTTACGCACCAGGCCGGCAAAAACAAGCAGCACCTCGTCTCCCATCAAGTGGCCGTGGTTGTCGTTGATGCGCTTGAAATGGTCGATATCGAATACTGCAAGATAATCGGTCGTAGTGTCGTCATGCTGTCTTTTGTGGTCGTGCATGCGACCAAGTAGCAATTCGCTCAGCTTTTGTTCCAGCTTTTTCCGGTTATAGAGACCTGTCAGGGTATCGCGCTCGCTGTCAAACAACACCCTGGAAAAGTTGACGTATATATTGAGCATGCCATGGACGATGCGAAGATCGGCATCGTTCCATTTGTCCTGACGGATCATGAACGCCTTGTGCCAGTTGTCCTGGGTCCCCAGGCTGCCGATGAGATAAGCCTGGCCGGCGTCCTCGAACTGTCTGATCGATTTTTCAAACTCCAGGCCGACGATCTCGCCTAGCAGGCCGTCACTGACCGCGAACATGGGCGTCGGCATGGGACAGGTCGCATCCGTCACCCAACGTCCGCTCGGATCCGGGGCCAGACAGACCATGGCAATCTGTACCTTGGGCAGCATTTCAAGAATGGATTGCTGCAGGCTGCGCAGGAGCGTCAACTCGTCACGCTGCGCCGTCAGTTGCACAACCGACTCAATCACCTCAGGGGTGATTCCGGACTGCCTGGACTGCAACTTGGCAACGGACATGGAATGAGCCGGGAATTTTGACCGCTCATTCTAATCCCACTTGAATTTCAATGGAAACGCGGCGTGGGCATGGGCGCAGCCGGACATGCCAGTTCCCGCATTCAGATCCCGCCGGCAAAACCGTTCTGCCGCCAGGCTTCGAACACGACCACGCTGACGGCGTTGGACAGATTCATGCTGCGCGAGTCGGGCAGCATCGGCAGACGCAGGCGGCGATCCGCCTCGAACTGCGCCAGAATTTCGGGCGGCAGGCCGCGCGACTCCTGACCGAACAGCAGCACGTCGTCCGGCTGAAAATCGATATGGGCATAAGGTGTGCTGCCCTTGGTGGTGACCGCAAACCAGCGCCGGCCGGTCAGAGCTGTCCGCACCGCGTCCCAGCCGGCATGCACCGTGACACAGGCCATGTCGTGATAATCCAGGCCGGCACGCACCACCTGTTTGTCCGACAGATCAAAACCCAGCGGCTCGACCAGATGAAGACGACAGCCGGTATTGGCCGCGAGGCGGATGAGGTTGCCGGTATTGGGCGGAATCTCGGGCTGAAACAAAACGATGTCAAACATCCAGCTTGGCCTAAAATATAAGCTTCTTCGAAAGCACTATTCTATGGTTCCTTACCTTACCACTGCACTCACCGGCCCGCTGCTGGACCTCGAAAAACGCCTGCTCGATGCCCAGCCGACCATCGAACACTGGTTTCGCCAGCAATGGAAGGAGCAATCTGCACCGTTCTATACCTCGGTCGACATCCGCAACGCGGGCTTCAAGCTGGCACCGGTCGATACCAACCTGTTTCCTGGCGGTTTCAACAATCTCAACCCGTCGTTCATGTCGCTGTCGATCCACGCGGCAATGGGCGCGGTGGAAAAAATCTGCCCCGACGCACAGCGCTTGTTGCTCATCCCCGAGAACCATACGCGCAACACGTTCTACCTGCAGAACGTCGCGGTACTCGCGCACATCCTGCGCCAGACGGGCCTCATTGTGCGCATTGGCACCCTGATCCCCGAAATCACCGAACCCACCACGCTGGAACTGCCGGCCGGCGGGCACCTCACGCTGGAACCGCTGGTACGCAATGGCGACCGCGTCGGGCTGGAAGGCTTCGATCCCTGCGCGGTGCTGCTCAACAACGACCTCTCGGCCGGCGTGCCTGACATTCTCAAGGGCATCGAGCAGACGATCATGCCGCCGCTGCATGCCGGCTGGGCGACTCGCCGCAAGTCGCGCCACTTCGCAGCGTATCAGCACATTGCCGGCGAATTCTCGAGACTGATCGGCATCGATCCCTGGCTGATCGACCCCTATTTCAACCACTGCGGCAAGATCGACTTCCAGGCGCGTCAGGGCGAGGTCTGCCTGGCCGAGAAAGTGGGCGAGATGCTCGACAAGATTCGCGTCAAATACGACGAATACCATATCGACCAGCCGCCCTTCGTCATCGTCAAGGCCGACGCCGGCACCTACGGCATGGGTATCATGACGGTGAAATCGCCCGATGACGTACGCGAACTCAACCGCAAACAGCGCAACAAGATGGCGGTCGGCAAGGAAGGCGTCGCCGTCAGCGAAGTGCTGATCCAGGAAGGCGTCTACACGTTCGAGAGCATCAACGGCGCCGTCGCCGAACCGGTCGTTTACATGCTCGACCACTTCGTCGTCGGCGGTTTTTATCGCGTACACACCGGACGCGGCCAGGACGAGAACCTCAACAGCCCCGGCATGCATTTCGTGCCCCTGGCATTCGACGACACCTGCCTGACGCCTGATCGCGGCGCCAATCCGGACGCCGCGCCCAATCGCTTCTACGCCTATGGCGTGATTGCGCGGCTGGCGATGCTGGCGGCCAGCGTCGAACTCGACGAAGCGTTGAACGAGATCGAACACACGGTCGCTGCCGCATGAAGCTGCTGTTCGTCATCGATCCGCTGACGAGCCTCAAACCCCGCAAGGACAGCTCGGTCGCCATGATGCGTGCAGCCGTGGCGCGTGGCCATGCCGTGTTCACTACCGAAACCCGTCAACTCCACGTGACGAACGGCATGGCCAACGCGTCCTGCGCCGCACTCGACGTGCGCACCGGTGATGACTGGTCCCGCATTACACAAACCGGGGTTCAGGCACTGAAGGATTTCGATGCAGTGGTGATGCGCACCGATCCGCCGGTAGACACCGATTATCTGCTCGCCACCTATCTGCTGGGCATCGCCGAAGCCAACGGCGCGCGCGTACAAAACCGGCCGGCCGCCTTGCGCGACGTCAACGAGAAGCTCGCGATCCTCGATTTCCCGCAATTCATCGCCCCCACGCTGGTGTCCGCCGATGCCGTGGATATCGGGCATTTCCTCGCCGAGCAGCGGGACATCATCGTCAAGCCGCTCACCGAAATGGGGGGCAGCGGCATCTTCCGCCTGACGCAGCCCGACCCCAACCGCAATGCCATCCTTGAAATGCTGACGCAGCACGGCCGTCGCGTCATCATGGCGCAGCGCTACCTGCCGGACATCCAGGACGGCGACAAACGCATCCTCCTGATCGACGGCGAGGTGGTGCCGTGGGCGCTGGCGCGCATCCCGCTGGCCGGCGAGACGCGCGGCAACCTCGCCGCCGGCGGCACGGCTCGCGCGCAGCCCCTGTCCGCGCGCGACCGCGAAATCGCCGATGCGATCGCGCCGTGGGCCAGGACACGCGGCATCTTCCTCGCCGGCCTCGACGTGATCGGCGACTGCCTCACGGAAATCAACGTCACCAGCCCGACCGGCTTCCAGGAAATCGCCGCGCAGACCGGACATGATGTCGCCGCGCAGTTCATTGCGGCAGTCGAGCGTACCCAACTCCAGGAGCGCTCACCGGGATGACTGTCAACATCCTGATCCAGCAGGTCCAGGAGAATATGCGCGAGAAGGCTGCTTCGTCATGGATGGCCACACGCTGAAAGTGCTGCCGTGAACCACGTCATGCCAAACGCCAGCGCCCTGAATAGCCGCATTGCCCGATTCGTCCTGTGGCTCGTACTTCTGCCGGCCGCACTGGCCGCGTGCAGTTCGCCTCCGCTGGTCCAGCAGCAGTCCTACGTATTCGGCACGCTGGTCGAAGTCAGCGTCTACGATGCACCGGAAGCTCAGGCCCGGCAGGCGATTGCTGCCGTGCTGGCGCGTTTCGATGCCCTGCATCACCAGTTGCATGCCTGGCAGCCGAGCGAGCTGTCACGGCTCAACGCCGCGCTGGCCAAGGGAAAGCGCACTACCGTTTCTCCCGCGCTTGCCGCCATTCTGGGCGACGCGCAGGCGATTTCGTCCCGGTCGAACGACCTGTTCAATCCGTCCATCGGCAACCTGATTGCGCTGTGGGGGTTCCAGTCCGATTCGCCGCAGGGGAAAGTACCGGATGCCGCCGCCATTACACGCTGGGTAAAAGCGGCGCCGCGCATGGAAGACCTGCATATCGAAAACAACGTGGTGTGGAGCGACAATCCGGCCGTGCAGCTGGATCTCGGCGGCTACGCCAAAGGCTACGCGCTGGATGAGGCCGTGCGCATCCTGAAATCCCACGGCATCAGCAACGCACTGGTGAATATCGGCGGCAACGTGATCGCGCTGGGGCAGCATGGCGACCGCCCGTGGCGCGTCGGCATCCAGCATCCGCGCAAATCCGGCACGCTGGCGATGCTCGATCTGCACGATGGCGAGGCAATCGGCACCTCGGGCGATTACCAGCGCTATTTCGAAGCCGGCGGGCGCCGCTACTGCCACCTGATCGATCCGCGCACCGGCTGGCCGGCATCCGGCATGCAATCGGTGACGATCCTGATAGCGGGCAAACACGCCGGTACGCGCTCGGATGCGCTGTCCAAACCGCTCTTTATCGATGGCGCTGCCAGGCTGGCCGACGACGCATCCCGACTCGGTATCGACGACTATCTTGCGGTGGACGCCACCGGACAAATCCATGTCTCCCCAGCAATGAAGGCCCGGCTTCGCTAGAATGTCGTTTTTAGCCGGACATCCATTCCATGATAGGTATTCTCATCGTCGCCCACGGCTCGCTCGCCGACAGCCTGGTCGAATGCGCTACCCATGTACTGGGACAGCGCCCGCACGGCCTCGCCACGATTGATTTCACCGGCCATGCCGACCCCGACGAGCGGCAAAAAGAATTGCAGTCGCGCCTGGACGAGCTGGACAAGGGCGACGGCATCCTGGTGCTGACCGACATGTACGGCGCCACGCCCAGCAATACGCTGTGTCGTCTGCTTGAGCCCGCCCACATCGAGGGCGTTTCCGGCGTCAACCTGCCGATGTTGCTGAAGGCGCTGAATTACCGCGACACGCTGGCGCTGCCGCAGCTCATCGAACGCATCGTCGAAGGCGGCCGCAACAGCATCAACCATATTTCCGAAGCCATGTGTCATGCAGCAACGGGACATTGAGATCGTCAACAAGCTCGGGCTGCATGCACGCCCGTCGGCCCAGCTCACTCAGCTGGCCTCCAGCTTCAAAAGCAGTGTGTTCATGTCGCGCAACGGTCGCCGCATCAACGCCAAGAGCATCATGGGGGTGATGATGCTGGCCGCTGCCAAGGGAACGGTCGTGTCGCTTGAAGCCAGCGGCGACGACGAGGCGGAAGCCATTGATGCGTTGGCAAACCTGATTTCCAGCGGATTCGGAGAGGATCTATCCTGAAAACCACCGTTGACCGCCCATCGCCCCGGGACCTCATCATGAATGCCGGGTTTCTGCCTGCGATCAGCCGTCCGCTAGGCACCCGCTGGCACGTTCGGGTGGATGCCTGCCTTTGTCGCGCGTCGTTGCAGGCCCTGGCCCGCCGCCGCGTCGCTTCGCGGCAGGCGCCCGCCCAGACGCACCCTCTGGCGCGTCCAGCTGCGGTTTCCAGGATATGAGTTTCTCGTTGCATGGCATCGGCGTCTCCGGCGGCATCGCCATCGGCTATGCGCATCTCGCATCCATTGCACGCATCGAAGTACCGCAATACCTGCTCGACCGCAAATACATCGATGAGGAACTGGCGCGCTTCGACAACGCCATTCTTGCCACGCGTGCCGAACTGGAGAACCTGCGCACCAACATTCCACCCGGTGCGCCGGCCGAGTTGTCGGCGTTTCTCGACATGCACCTGATGTTCCTCGGCGATTCAATGATCGCCGAGGAACCCAAGCGTCTGATCCGCGAAACCCAGTGCAACGCCGAATGGGCTTTGGCACAGCAGATGGAAGCTCTGGTGGCGCGCTTCGAGGAAATTGACGACGCATATCTCAGAAGCCGCCAGGAGGACGTGGTGCAGGTGGTGCAGCGCGTACTGAAGGTATTGCTCGGCCATCCCAGCCATCTGCCGCTGGACATTGACTTCGACAGCGAGCGCATCCTGATTGCTCATGAGCTGTCGCCGGCTGACATGGTCATGTTCAAGAACGTGCATTTCGCCGCCTTCATCACTGACCTTGGCGGTACCACCTCGCATACCGCGATTCTTGCGCGCAGCATGGGCATGCCGTCGGTCATGGCGCTGCATAACGGGCGCGGCCTGATCCGCGACCACGATCTCTTGATCGTCGACGGCCGCGACGGCGTGGTGATTGTCAACCCCGACGAGTCGGTGCTGGCCGAATACCGGTTGCGACAGAATCAGTGGCGCATCGATACCGACAAGCTGAAACGGCTGAAAACCAGCAAGTCAGCCACGCTCGACGGCACCCCGATCGAACTGATGGCCAACATCGAATTACTGAGCGACATCGATGCGGTGAAAGCCGCCGGCGCGCATGGCATCGGGCTGTTCCGCAGCGAGTTTCTCTTTCTCAACCGTAGCGACCTGCCGAGCGAGGCGGAGCAATACGCGTCCTACAAAGCGGTGGCCAAGGCGCTGGACGGCAAGCCAGTCACCATTCGCACGCTCGATCTGGGCGCCGACAAGCAGGCGCCGTGGGGGCACACCATGGCCGACAATCCGGCGCTGGGTCTGCGTGCGATCCGTCTGTGCCTGGCCGAGCCGGGGCTCTTCCTGACCCAGTTGCGTGCCATCCTGCGGGCGTCGGCCCATGGCCAGGTGCGCATACTCATTCCCATGCTGGCGAGCTTCGTGGAGTTGCGGCAGACCCTGCAGCGCATCGACGAAGCCAAGGCTTCGCTGCGCAAGGATGGGTTGAAATTCGACGAGGGCATCCTGGTCGGCGGCATGATCGAAATTCCCGCTGCCGCCATCTCGGCCGGGTTCTTTGCCGAACAGCTGGATTTCCTGTCGATCGGCACCAACGATCTGATTCAGTACACCCTGGCGATCGATCGTGCCGACGACAGCGTCGCGCATCTTTACGAACCGCTGCATCCCGCCGTGCTCAATCTCATCCTGATGACCATCCGCGCTGGCGATAAAACCGGCAAGCCGGTTTCCGTATGTGGCGAAATGGCGGGCGATCCCCTGCTGACACGGCTGCTGCTTGGCATGGGATTGCGGTCATTCTCGGTGCAGCCGGCCAGCATGCTGCAGGTCAAGCAACAGGTGCTGCGGTCCAACCTGGAGGAGCTGGCCTCCATCACGCAGCGGCTGCTGAAGAATACGGATCCGGACAAGATCCCGATGCTGCTGGACCGCCTGAACAGCCAGCTGACCGCCCGATAATTAAGCTGTGAGCCGCTCCGCCATGCGGACAAGCTCGAGCTTGTCGCGGCGAAGCGTGCCGATTGCCTGTTTGATCTGTGCCATGCGATGGTGCAACGTACCCATGTTTTCCAGGATGTGCTGCAGGCTGGCCAGCCGCGTGTCGAGATACTGCTTGTGCTCGCGGATACGCGTCATGATGGGATCAAGTGCGATGCGCAGCCAGCGCTCGGCCTCCGTTCGCGCCAGGTTGAATGCCTTGCGGGCTTCTTCAGCCAGGCCGGCATAAAAACGCCGGATCATGAAACGCTTTTCCAGCATCAGGTTGGCGGGATCCTTGCAGAATGCGTCCGTCTCGCGGGTCAGCGCGTCCAGCCGGTTGCGGTAGGCGCCCAAATCGAGCCGCGGCACCTGCATCTTCGGCAGATTGTGCTTGCGGTGAAACCGGACGTAGGCCTGGTCCAGTGCGTCCAGCATATTGTCGGCCAGCCTGGTCGCCTGAACGATGCGTTCGCCCATCTGCTCGCTCAACTGGCGGATCCCGCCGGTCAGCCCGCGTGTGGTCAGGCTGGCTTCCATCGCCGCGCGGCCTGCCTTGCAGATGCCGCTCAGTGTCTCTTCCGACAGGAAGGACAGCAGGTGCGCACCCTGTGCCTGAACCGCCTTCCGGGTGGCCCGAAACTGCTCGGCGGTCGCGTCGTAGCTGTCCTTTTCCTTTTGCAGGCTGGCGCGCGTCTGTTCGATCAACTCGCGGTTCTTGCCCGACAACTGGGTCAACTGGATCAGTTCGTCGCTGCTTCGCTTGAGCCGCGCGGCCAGATCCACCCGGCTTTCATCGAGCATGGTCGCCACCTCGCGGCTGACCGCATGGTAGAGCATGTCGCGTCGTGCCGGGATCACCTGATGCGCCAGCAGATATTCCAGCGATTCGATGCCGGAACGCACGCGCAAGGCGGCGTCGCCACGGATGGTGGCCGCCAGCGCTTTTTGCGCCGACACCGTAAACACGCGGCTGCGCGGCAGCTTCAGCACGCGTGCAGTTTCTTCGGCCTGGCGTTCGATGGTCGCCTGCACCTCGGCATCGCTCTTGAGTTCGTCCCACAGCATGTCGATCTTGTTGAGCACTGCCACATGGTAGTTGGCATGGTTGTGGACATGTTTCTGCCAGATTTCGAGATCCGAGCGGGTCACGCCGGTATCGGTGGCCAGCAGATACATCACCGCATGCGCATTCGGAATCACCGACAGCGTGAGCTCGGGTTCGGCGCCCAGCGCATTGAGGCCCGGGGTGTCCAGTATGGTCAGCCCGGCCTGCAACAACGGGTGCGGGTAATTGACCATGGCATAGCGCCAGGCCGGCACGTCCACGGTGCCGTCGGCGCGCAGCATATGGCGTTCGCTGGCATCCTCGCCGTTCCACAGTCCGAGTTCGATGGCGTCCACGGCCGGCATCGACTTGGTCTCGGTCAGCTTTTTCAGGCTCTCCTGCAACTGGTTCGAATCGGCAGGATCGAGCAGGATCCGGCACCATTCGATCGGCATATGCTTGAGGCGCCCCAGCGAGTCGCTGCGACGACGCGTTTCGATTGGCAGCAGGCACAGACTGGGGGGCTCATCCGGATTCGAGAACAGCTCGGTCGGGCACATGGTGGTGCGCCCTGCATCGGATGGCAGCAACCGCTGCCCATGGTCGGCAAAGAACAGGGCGTTGATGAGTTCGGTCTTGCCGCGCGAAAATTCGGCCACGAAGGCTACCACCAGCTTGTCCTGGCGCAGGCCCGCGGCGGTATCGGCCAGGCGCAGGGTGCGCTCGGCATCGATGCCGTGCTGGCGATCGAGCCAGTCGGCGTAGTCGGTAATCGCGGTCGCAAGCCGCAATCGCCGCTCGCTGTATTCAGCGACTTCCTGTTCCAGGTGGATGCTCATGTTTGGCTATTGGTCTCGATATCACGCCACGGTGCGTCGGCGCCCCGCACCGCTACGGTCTTCTGCCGCGAAGTTTCGCCCCGCACCAGGCGTACCGCGGATTTCGGCAGCCCCAGTTGCGCGGCCAGCCAGGCCAGCAGATGCGCATTCGCTTTATTATCGACCGGTGGAGCGGCAATCTTTAGTTTCAGGCGCCCCCCGTACTCGCCGACGGCGGCGGTTACCCTGGCGCCCGGCTGGACGTGTAGATCAAGCAGCCAGTCGGCGCCATCGCGACGCGCCCAGGCTGGGGGATGTTCCCGCTCAGAGTGCGACAAGCAGGGCCCGTTCAATCGCCAGTATCGGCACCATCAGGACCAACTGGCACAGAATGAACAGTACCAGCGGCGCCAGGTCGACGTTGGCGACCGTCGGAACGATGCGTCGCAGCGGACGCAGGAAAGGTTCGGTCAACTCGTAAACCACCGGCATCAATGGCGTATTCGAATTGACCCATGACAGCACCACGCGCACCAGGGTCAAACCGATGATCATGTAGACCGTCAGGCTGAGCAGCCGCACCGCCGCCAGCCCGAGCATGACCGGCCATACCTTGCCGCCCGCCAGGGCAAACGGAAATCCGCTCAGCCAGTAGCCCGCTGTCACCACCACCAGTTCGACCAGCCAGGCGATCAGCAGACAGGCCCAGTCCAGGCCAAACAGGCCAGGCACCACGCGCCGCACGGGCTTGACCGCGAAATCGGTAATGGTGACGATGAATTGCGCGAAGGGGTTGCGAAACGACACCCGGAACAGCTGCATCATGAAGCGCAGCAATACGGCGATCACGAACAGGTTGCCCAGTGTCTGGATCAGAAAGGTCAAGGCACCCGCGATCATGCGAGTCGCCCCAGTTCGTCGCCGAGTTCAGTGCTGCGCAGACTGGCCGCCTCCACCGCCTGCTGGATGCCCGCCTTCACGGATGCCGCCTCCAGCGCCGCGATACCGCGTTCCGTGGTGCCGCCCCTGGAGGTGACACGCTGCCGCAGAACGGCCGGCTCCTCCCCCGATTCGAGCGCCAGTTTGGCCGCGCCAAAAAAGGTCTGCAACGCCAGCTGGCGCGCCGTAGCGGCCGGCAGTCCTTGCGCCACGGCGGCGGCCACCAGCGACTCGATGAAATAGAACACATAGGCGGGGCCGCTGCCGGATACCGCCGTCACGGCGTCCAGCCGGGACTCGTCCTCCACCCAGACCACGCCGCCCACAGCCCGCAACACTGCTTCGGCCTGCGAGCGCGCGCCCTGATCGACGTCGGGGGATGCGTACAGGCCAGTTATCCCCGCCTGGACCAGCGCGGGCGTATTGGGCATGGTGCGCACGATGCGGCGGTGCCCACCCAGCCAGCGCGCCAGGTCAACTATCCGCACCCCGGCGACGATCGAGATCACCAGATGGTCCACAAGCCGCGACGCCAGGGTGGCCGCAACCTCCGGCAGGGTCTGCGGTTTCACCGCCAGCACGACCAGGGGATGCAGACTCGCATGCGACAGATCCGCATGGGCCACGACACCAAAGCGCGCGGACAGTTGCGCCCGCGCGTCGGCGTTGATTTCGACCACTTCGATATCGGTCGGCTCCGTCCCGCTGGCGATCAGTCCGCCGATAATGGCGGCCGCCATGTTACCGCCGCCAATGAAACTCACTTTATGCATGTTTAGTCCTTTCACCAAAGAGCGCGGTTCCGATGCGAACGAGGGTCGCACCCTCCAGAATCGCCGCTTCAAGATCGCCCGACATGCCCATCGACAGGGTATCGAGTGCATGGCCGTGCATGTTCAGATCGTCAGACAGTTTACGCACCTGCCGGAATGCGGCACGCTGCGCGGCCACGTCGGCCGTCGGCGCGGGAATCGCCATCAGGCCGCGCAGGCGGATGTTGGGCAGTTTCGCCACAGCCTCGACCAGCGTGGGTAGGTCGGCTGGTGCCGCCCCGCCCTTGCTCGCTTCACCGCTGACATTCACCTCGATGCATACCTGCAGCGCAGGCAAGCCGGCAGGACGCTGGGCAGACAGGCGCTCGGCAATTTTCAGCCGGTCGACGCTGTGCACCCAACTGAAATTTTCGGCAATGGCACGTGTCTTGTTGCTCTGGATCGGCCCGATGAAATGCCACAACAGTGGCAGATCGCGTAATGCCCGCTGTTTCTCCAGCGCTTCCTGCACATAATTCTCGCCGAATTCGCGCTGGCCGCAGGCAGCCAGCGCGCGCACCGCTGCCGCGTCAAAGGTTTTGCTGACAGCCAGCAAGCCTACGGCAGCCGGGTCGCGCGCGGCTTCGGATGCTGCGCTGGCGATGCGGGCCTGCACGCCCTGCAACCGGGCACGCGCCACGCTCCCGCAAGGTGGCCGGGCAGACTCAAGTTTTTGTGTTTCCAGACCGTTATCCATTGCGATTATTATTGAACACAAACCCTGTTCAATAACAGCCATGATTAAATTGTTATCGAACCGGAATGCAATCCAGCTACAAGATATTTTGCCAAGCCGCCAGTCCCGGCGGTTTCAAGTAATTTCATTTCGGATCGATAAAGTCAAAACTCCATCCAATACAGAACGAGGCGCGCGTGGATATTTCTGAACTGCTGGCTTTTGCCGTCAAGAACAAGGCGTCCGACCTGCATCTCTCGGCAAGCCTGCCGCCGATGATTCGCGTCAATGGTGACATCCGCCGCATCAACCTGCCGCCGATGGACCACAAGGACGTGCACCGCATGGTGTACGACATCATGAACGACAGCCAGCGCAAGGTGTACGAGGAAACGCTGGAAATCGACTTCTCGTTCGAAATCCCCTCGCTGGCACGCTTCCGCGTCAACGCGTTCAATCAGCAGTACGGCGCCGGCGCGGTGTTCCGGACCATTCCGTCCAAGGTGCTGACGCTGGAAGAACTCAACGCCCCGCCCATCTTCAAGGAAATCTCCGACCAGCCGCGCGGCATCGTGCTGGTCACCGGGCCGACCGGCTCGGGCAAGTCGACCACGCTGGCAGCGATGATGGACTACGTCAACGAAAACCAGTACGCGCACATCCTCACCGTCGAGGATCCGATCGAATTCGTGCACCAGAGCAAGAAATGCCTGATCAACCAGCGTGAAGTCGGTCCGCATACGCTGTCGTTCAGCAACGCCCTGCGCTCGGCCCTGCGCGAAGACCCGGACGTCATCCTGGTCGGTGAACTGCGTGACCTGGAGACCATCCGCCTCGCGCTGACTGCTGCCGAAACCGGCCACCTGGTATTCGGTACGCTGCACACCTCGTCCGCCGCCAAGACCATCGACCGCGTGGTCGACGTGTTCCCGGCGGCGGAAAAGGAAATGGTGCGTTCGATGCTGTCCGAATCGCTGCGCGCCGTGATCTCGCAGACGCTGCTGAAGACCAAGGACGGCAACGGCCGCGTCGCTGCGCACGAGATCATGATCGGTACTCCAGCGATCCGCAACCTGATCCGCGAGAACAAGGTCGCGCAGATGTATTCGGCGATCCAGACCGGCGGCAACATCGGCATGCAGACGCTCGACCAGAACCTGCAGGATCTGGTCCGGCGCAACGTGGTTGCCTCCGGCGTGGCGCGCAACGCGGCGCAGAACAAAGATGCCTTCATGGGCTGAGGATTGAACGATGAATGCCGAAAAAACCGTCCACGACCTGCTGCGCCTGATGCTGGCGAAAAATGCTTCCGACCTTTTCATCACCGCCGGCTTCCCGCCCGCGATCAAGGTTGACGGCAAGATCACGCCGGTCTCGAACCAGAGCCTGACCCCCGCGCACACCAGCGAACTCGCGCGCTCGATCATGAACGAGCGGCAGTGGAAAGATTTCGAGGCGAGCAACGAATCCAACTTCGCGATCAGCCCGCCCGAGATCGGCCGCTTCCGCGTCAACGTCTTCGTGCAGCAGGGCCGCGTCGGCATCGTGATGCGGACGATCAACACCAAGATCCCGAAGATGGAAGAGCTGAACCTGCCGCCGATCCTGCGCGACGTCGCCATGATCAAGCGCGGCCTGGTGATCTTCGTCGGCGGTACCGGCACCGGCAAATCGACCTCGCTCGCCGCGATGGTCGGCTACCGCAACGAAAACGCCGCCGACCACATCATCACGGTCGAGGACCCGATCGAATATGTGCACGAGCACCGGAAATCGATCATCACCCAGCGCGAAGTCGGCATCGACACCGACAACTGGTTCTCGGCGCTGAAGAACACGTTGCGCCAGGCGCCCGACGTCATCCTGATCGGCGAAATCCGCGACCGCGACACCATGGAGTACGCCATCGCCTTCGCCGAAACCGGCCACCTGTGCCTGTCGACGCTGCACGCCAACAGCGCCAACCAGGCGCTCGACCGCATCATCAACTTCTTCCCGGAAGAAAAGCGCGACCAGCTGCTGATGGACCTGTCGCTCAACCTCAAGTCCTTCATCTCGCAGCGCCTGGTCCCGAGGAAGGGCAGCACTGGCCGCGTCGCCGCCGTCGAAATCCTGCTCAACTCGCCGCTGATCGCCGACCTCATCTTCAAGGGCCACGTCCACGAGATCAAGGAGATCATGGCGAAGTCGCGCGAACTCGGCATGCAGACCTTCGACCAGGCGCTGTTCGACCTCTACGAAGCCGGCATGATTTCCTACGAGGACGCGCTAAGGAACGCCGACAGCCTCAACGACCTGCGCCTGAAGATCAAGCTGCATGGCCAGGAAGCCAAGGGGCGCGACATGATGGCGGGGCTGGATCACCTCGATATTGTTTGAGGTGTGGGAAATCCAAAATAAAATGGGGTGCTGTGTGCACCCCGTTTTATTTTGACGCCAACGCGTTCAGCGGAATGATCGTGTCTGACCCTGTGGCTTCTGTGGCTTCCCACAGCTGCGACCGGGGCAAGCCGCCCGCCTCCATGTGCGCGTGCGAGAAGGCCAGCGCGGCCTCACACCACGAATCGGCGCGTGATATCCAGGATACGCTCACAGCCGGCCAGTTTCATGGCCAGCTGCAATTCCTTGTCCAGCACGTCGAACACGCTCTTCACGCCCTGCCAGCCGCCGAGCGACAGGCCGTAGAGGACCGAACGCCCGATCGCCACGCCCGATGCTCCCATCGCCAGCGCCTTGAACACGTGGATGCCACGCCGTACGCCGCCGTCGAGGTAGACCGGCACCTGCCCGCCCACCGCCTCGACGATGCCCGGTAACGCGGTGAACGACACGGGCACGCCGCCCAGTTGCCGTCCGCCGTGATTGGAGACCTGGATCGCAGACGCACCGTGCGCGACGCACTCCTTTGCGTTCTCCGGCGATAGTGACAAATGGGGCTCAGACACCATTATTGCTGACCGACCACAGGTTCCGATTTCTTCGCCTTCATCGACCCCGCAATCATCTTGTACTGCAAAAACCGCGCTCGATCTGCCCGTTGAACAGCGGAATGAGGGAAACGGGTTCAGGCTGTGGCCCAGTGCAGAATAGGCAAGAACCCCCCTTCGACGAGCGGGCGGGTATAGACGTTCGTACTTCGGTTGCGGCCGGCTAATGGGTGCCCCGATTTATTCGCCGGACGATCCTGTCCAGTGGTGCAAATGGTTGCCTCCAGGAACGGCTATCGCTGGGCAGGGGTAACAGGATCACGATTCGTGCACGGAATCGATGCGGGAGCGGTGGCCCACTGCCACCGCTCCCGCACCCTGCGAGGTCAGGACTAAGCTTCGCCCATGCCCCCGGCGGGTTTACCGCCACGCCCGGCCTTGACCTTCTGCTCGATCCGGCCGCCGACATCCGGGTCGATGGACTTCCAGTAGTCGAAGGCGCGTTCGAGGACCGGTGAACGGACCCCGCCGAGCAGGCTACCGGCCACCTGGTCGACCAGCGCCGCGCGCTGGGCGTCGTTGAACACCTTGCGGACCAGGGTTCCGGGCTGGGTGAAGTCGTCGTCTTCGGCACGCAGGGTGTAGGCGCTGCGGACCATCTCGCCGTCCGTTTCCCAGCCGTCTGCGACGGGGCCGGTTTCATCCGCCCACGGCCGGCCACCGCTGTTGGGCACGTAGGTGGGCGCGTTGCCGCTGTGGGTGTAGGTCATCTGGCCATCGAACTGGTAGGTGTTCACCGGCACCTTGGGCTGGTTGACCGGAAGCTGGTTGAAGTTGGTCCCGATGCGGTTGCGCTGGGCGTCGTTGTAGGCGAAGGCCCGGCCCAGCAACATCTTGTCCGGCGACAATCCGATACCCGGCACCGTGTTTCCCGGCGAGAAAGCGGCCTGCTCGATCTGGGCGAAGAAATTTTCCGGGTTGCGATTCAGGGTCATCGTGCCGACGCGGACCAGCGGATAGTCCCGGTGCGGCCAGGTCTTGGTCAGGTCGAAGGGATTGATCCGGTAAGTCTTCGCGTCGGCATACGGCATGATCTGAACCGAGAGGATCCACTTTGGATACTCGCCACGGGCGATCGCCTCAAACAGGTCGCGACGGTGAAAGTCGGCGTCGCTACCGGCCATGGTGGCGGCCTCATCGTTGGTGAAGAACGCCATGCCTTGCTGGGTGTGGAAATGGTATTTCACCCAGAACCGCTCGCCCTTGGCGTTGACCCACATGTAGGTATGCGAGCCATAGCCGTTCATGTGCCGCCAAGTGCGCGGCAGCCCACGCTCACCCATCAGATAGGTCACCTGGTGCGCGGTCTCCGGATTGCTGGTCCAGAAGTCCCACTGCATGTGGTTATCGCGCAGGCCGGAATCGGGAAGCCGTTTCTGGCTGCGGATGAAGTGCGGAAACTTCATCGGATCGCGTACGAAAAACACCGGCGTGTTGTTTCCCACCAGGTCGTAATTGCCTTCGCTTGTGTAGAACTTCAGCGAGAAGCCACGCACGTCGCGCCAAGTGTCCGGGCTGCCTGCCTCGCCGGCCACGGTGGAGAAGCGCGCCAGCATCTCGGTCGAGGTACCCTTCTGGAACAGCGCCGCGCGGGTATAAGCCGAGACGTCATCGGTCGTTTCGAACACGCCGAACGCGCCCGAGCCCTTGGCATGGGGTTGACGCTCGGGGACTTTCTCCCGGTTGAAGTGCGCCATCTGCTCGAGGAAATGCACGTCGTGCAGGAGAATGGGGCCGTCAGGGCCGACCGTCAGGGAATTACGGTCGCTCGGCGCCGGTGCGCCAGTGCTCATCGTCGAACCGGTGGTCTTGGAATTTGCCATAGTCGGTGCTCCTCACTGTAAACAAACGTCAGACCCCGGCCAGCAGGTTTTCGTGCTTCAAAGGCCGGGACCCACCCTGAAATACTCCGCCGTTATTCCCGGATTATCTACCGTAATGGTGTGGCAGCGACATCGGCCGGGCTGATCGGGTTCCAAATGACAATAATAGACAAACATCAGACACCATTATTTTGCTACGCCACTGGCCCGAGTGCCGCGACCCCCTCGGCGACCGTGTGCGCCGCGCGGATCAGGGCCTCCGCCAGTGCATCGTCCACCTCCAGATCGCCTTCGTATTCAGCGAGGTTGCGCTTGTTGTGCGCCTGGTCGAGCACCCGCCATTGCGCGGGTTCCAGCCCGAGCGTATGCGTCAGGCTCTGAAACACCAGATAACGGTTCTCGGAACCGTCGCCACGCCAGCGCAGCGCCGCCAGCGACAGGGCATACAGACCTTCGACCAGGCGCTGTTCGAGCTTTACGAAGCCGGCATGATTTCCTACGAGGACGCGCTAAGGAACGCCGACAGCCTCAACGACCTGCGCCTGAAGATCAAGCTGCATGGCCAGGAAGCCAAGGGGCGCGACATGATGGCGGGGCTGGATCACCTCGATATTGTTTGACCCATTCGATCCAATAAAAAAGGGGTGCTTGGCACCCCGTTTTTATTGCCAGGTTGGAATTCATGATCGCTGCTGCAACACGGTCTCGCGATCGCGGAAGTCGCCTGGAAATGGCGTATAGACTGACAGCATTGGAACTGGTAACTGGAGTGTCACGAATTCGTCGTATCCGTCGTTCCCAAAGAATGTGATATCGAGCATTTCGTGTTCGGGTGGAGGAGAGTCCAAACTTAGGATGTAAGAAAACGGGGGAAATGATATCTCCGAATAGACTCGCAAATGTGTTACCCCAGAACTCTCATCAAGCTGCATGGACCCGGTCACACCCGCCGCACGACTTCTGTCCGACCAAAGGCAGCCAACATAGATTTTCATCTTTGGCGGTAGATACTTGGCCTCCTTATTAAGAACAAACCTTTCGAGCTCTAGATGCGCTTCTCTGAACCGCGGTGAATTAACACTGAAGAACATGCAGGCGATTTGCTTGATTACGCGAAGCGGCAACAAGTGATACGGATAAGCCAACCGCGTCTCACAGCCGCTTGACCTACGGAGGTAGTCAGCGCCTTGATACGCCCACATCGCATAATTAGACCCATACCAATGGCCAGTAAGGCTATTGCATCGACTGCAAAGCGTATAGCCGCCTTGGCCCCGTTGAGATTGTTTCCCAGAAAGTTCTGGCAACGCATCGAGATTATGCAGTTCAAAAACCTTTTTTGCGTCCGGTGTAACTACCTTCCGATTGTTGAACGCGGACTCAGGCGGAACATGCTCAAAAGACCGTTTTCAATATTCTCCACAGAGATGGCAGTGGCCGATTTTTGCGTGGAGCTTGGACATTGCTTTCCAACCTCTGACTTAATTTAGGCAGTAGAAAAGATAGATCTAAATATAAAAGGGCCTAGCGAGCTGCATCAACTTCCCTTTTCGCCTTCATCGACCCCGCGATCAGCTTGTACTGCAAAAACCGCGTCTCGATCGGACCATTGAACAGCGGAATGCGCCGACTCGCCTTGAGTCCGATCAGCTTCGGCAGCAGGGGATCGCCGGAAATGATCCACGCCTCCCAGCCGGCGAAGTTCTGCTTCAGCCAGTCGCCCAGCAGCGGATACCACTCGGCCAGTTCTTCGGCCTCGCCGATGCGCTCGCCGTAGGGCGGGTTGGTGACGATGGTGCCGACCGGGGCGGGCGGCTTGAGGTCGAGCACGTCGGAGATCTTGAGATCGATGGCATCGCCATAGCCGGCGGCGGCAAGGTTGCTCCGCGCCTTGTCGAGCACCCAGCGGTCGTGGTCGGCGCCGAAGATCGGCAGGCTTGTCAGCGGCTTTTCCTGCGCCTTGGCCTCGGCCTTGATGCGCTGCCACAGCGCGGCGTCGAAATCGCGGTAGTGCTCGAAGGCGAAGTGCCGGCTGCGCCCCGGCGCACGGTTGAGCGCCATGTCGGCGGCTTCGAGCAGGATGGTGCCGGCGCCGCACATCGGGTCGAGCAGTGGCGTGCCGGGCTCCCAGCCGGACAACAGCAGCAGCCCGGCGGCGAGGTTTTCCTTGATCGAGGCGGCGCTCGCCTCGCGCTTGAAGCCGCGCTTGAACAGCGGCTCGCCGCTGGTGTCGAGGTAGAAGGTCGCGGCGTCGGCGGTGAGGAAGGCATACACCGGCACGTCGGGCGCTTCGGTGTCGACGCTGGGACGCTCGCGGGTTTCCTCGCGAAAGCGGTCGCAGATCGCATCCTTGATCTTCAGCGTGATGAAGTTGAGGCTTTTGAGCGGTGCATTCTGCGCGCCGACCTTGACCGCAATGGTCTTCTTCACGTCGAACCAGTCCGGCCACGGCAGGTCGAGCGCGGCGCGGTAGATGTGTTCTTCCTTGCGATAGCGGGTGTAGCCAACCTTGCGCAGGATGCGCGTCGCAATACGCGAGGTGAGGTTGGCGCGCATTTCTGCGGCGGCATCGGCCATGAACAGCACGCCTGCGGGCAGCTGACGCACCACCTGCGCGCCGGCGGCGTTGAGTTCGGCAACCAGCAGTTCCTCCAGCCCGCGCGGACAGGTGGCGAAATGGCTGGCAGGCGGAAGTTGGTCGCGCTCGGGGCGGGCGGAATGCGGCGCGGGTTTACGACGGGGTTCGGGTTTCAATTTGGGCTTTCAAAAAACAATTTATCCGCGAATACCCGAAGGGCATAAAGGACGCGAAGAAACGCGAAGGAAAAAAATCGGAAATCGCCTTGGGTTTTCTTCGCGCCCCGTCGCGTCCTTCGCGGATGAAAAAAATCAAAACGGCTTCAACACCACCAGCAGCACGACAACCAGCAGCACGATCACCGGGATTTCGTTGAACCAGCGGAACCATTTGTGCGACTTGCTGTTCTGTCTTGCGTCGAATGCGCGCAGCAGGCCTTTGCAGACGTGGTGATAAGCGACGAGCCCGGCAACCAGCACGAGTTTCGCCCACATCCAGTTCATGCTGAGCGGAAAATACGCCAGCCAGAGCCAGATGCCGGTGGCGAGTGTCAGCCACATGATGGGGGTGACGAACCGGTACAATTTGTGCGCCATCAGCAACAGGCGGTCATAGGCGGCATCGTTGGACTCCATCGCCAGGTTGACGAAGATGCGCGGCAGGTAGAACAGGCCGGCGAACCAGCTGACCACCATCACGATATGAAACGATTTCAGCCACAACATGGATAGACGCACCACCGATTTAATAAAAACAGCCAGGAAATGGACGCCGAGTCCACTGACCCTGATTTTACTGGGTTTGATCGCGTGGCTGTGGTTTCGCCCGCCGGCCAAGGTCAGCGATGAAAATCATGCCGTTTCACCCTGGCAGGTGACGCTGACCGACGGCAGCGTGCTGACCAGCGATGCACTCAAGGGAAAAGTTGTGCTGGTGAATTTCTGGGCGACCTGGTGTCCCTATTGCCGCAAGGAAAGTCCGGCGATCGACGCCTTCTGGCAGGATTATCGCAGCCGTGGATTCGATGTCATATTGATCAGCGTCGACGACCCGCCGGATAAAATCGATGCCTGGATGAAGGACAAGGGCTACACGTTCAGGACATCGCCGATCAGCGCCTCGGCAACGGCGGCTTTCGGCAACGTGACGACCGTGCCGACTTCGTTCATCCTCGATACCGATGGCCGCATCCGTCACAAGATTGTGGGTCAAGTGTATTACGGCCGGTTGGAGAAACTGGTCGCGCCGCTGCTGGACGAGGCAACACATTCCGGACATCCATGATGGAAAAACGCCTGAACGAACTTGAAGCCAAGCTTGCATTCGCCGAAGACCTGATCGACACGCTGAACCAGACCGTGATTCGCCAACAGGGCCAGATCGATTCGATGCAACAGCAACTCCGTCTGCTGCATCAGCGACTGCAGGAAGCCCTGCCAGACGAAACACGCACCCCGCGCGACGAGCTCCCGCCGCACTACTGAACGGCGATTTTCATCACCACCTTGCGGATCATTCCGGCACTCACCAGCGGCGCGTGCGCGTCATCCGGGAAAAACAGGCAGAACGACCCGGACGGGGTAGCGATCCAGCTTGATGGGGGATCGTTGAAAAAGCGGATGTCGCGCGCGACATCGTAATCCGTCGCCGGGTCCACGCACGCGGCCATCGGCTTCCAGCCCATCTCGTCGACGCCTTCCAGCACCAGCTGGATGTCGATGTAGCGGCGATGGCATTCCAGTTTCGCTTCTGCTCGGGTCCGTCCGGCGCACGCTTCGGCAATCACGAACAGCTGCTCATCCTGTACCGCATGCCTGCCGAGCGCGAGCGCCTTCAGATCGGTGTTGCGCAGAAACTCGAAGGCGCGCGGAAACAGCGGATGCAGCGCCAGATAGCGGTCGGCGTCGGCCAGGCTTGCCACAATCATCGCGTGTTCACCGGCTGATCGGCTTGTAGCGGATGCGCTTCGGCTTGGCGCCCTCCTCACCCAGACGTTTTTTCTTGTCGGCCTCGTATTCCTGGTAGTTGCCGGGGAAGAACGTCACCTGCGAATCGCCTTCGAAGGCGAGGATGTGGGTGGCGATGCGATCGAGAAACCAGCGGTCGTGCGAGATCACCAGTACGCAGCCGGCAAATTCGAGCAGCGCGTCTTCCAGCGCGCGCAGGGTTTCCACGTCGAGGTCGTTGGACGGTTCGTCGAGCAGCAGCACGTTGCCGCCGGCGATCAGCATCTTCGCCAGATGCAGCCGCCCGCGCTCGCCGCCCGACAGATTGCCGACCCGCTTCTGCTGGTCGCCGCCCTTGAAGTTGAAGCGCCCGAGGTAGGCGCGCGACGGCGTTTCGTAGCGGCCGACGGTGAGGATGTCACGGCCTTCGGCGACTTCGTCGAACACGGTCTTGTCGGCACTCAAGGCGTCTCGGCTCTGGTCGACGTAGGCGAGCTTGACCGTCTGACCGATCTCGACTTCGCCGCTGTCCGGCTTCTCCTGCCCGGTGATCATTCTGAACAGGGTCGATTTGCCGGCGCCGTTGGGGCCGATGATGCCGACGATAGCGCCCGGCGGAATCGAAAAGCTGAGGTTGTCGATCAGCAGCCGGTCGCCGAAGGATTTCGATACGTTATGGAAATCGATCACCTTGTCGCCGAGCCGCTCGCCGACCGGGATGAAGATTTCCTGCGTCTCGTTGCGCTTCTGGTATTCGACCGAATTGAGCTCCTCGAAGCGGGCCAGACGCGCCTTCGACTTGGCCTGGCGCGCCTTGGGGTTCTGCCGCACCCATTCGAGTTCCTGCTTCA
>CAYVOR010000010.1:0-55773 GCA_964452995.1 uncultured Thiobacillus sp. | reverse complement strand
AGCAGCGGACTGAAAATCCG
The DNA here is from genome assembly GCA_964452995.1 of uncultured Thiobacillus sp. Taxonomy (GTDB): domain Bacteria; phylum Pseudomonadota; class Gammaproteobacteria; order Burkholderiales; family Thiobacillaceae; genus Thiobacillus. Next base: position 55,753 of record CAYVOR010000010.1, on the reverse strand, counting down.
CGTGTCGGCGGTTCGATTCCGCCCCTGGCCACCAATTCCAAAAGCCCGAACCCGTTTCGGGCTTTTTCACGTCTGCCCCCCGCGCCAGTCCTGGCGGGCCTTCGGCGGTTTGCCTCGCGAGCGTCAGCCCTCCCGTCGGGGTATTTTTCGCCACTTCCGGCCTCTCTGTTATCGATTTTTCTCTGCCTGCCTCGCGAGCGTGCGCAAGGCCACCCCACGTAACCATGCGGGTTTGCGGGCAGGAGGTTGTGATTGGAAACCCCTGTAGCAAGGGCGACCGGAATGGCAGGTTTACGCGGGAACCTGAGGATAGGTTACGGAATGTCGTCGATCGCTTGCCTGTCTTGACGGGCTACCCAAGCAATTTGACGGGTATCGACAACATGAAGCGAGTTGATTGGTCAGCGGAAAAAACACTGACCTCGCCTCCATGAGCACGGAGAATGGAGCGGGTTATTGCCAACCCCAGGCCTGCTCCCTCTGTTGTTCTGCTACGGGCGTCGTCTGCGCGATAAAAGCGGTCGAATAGCCGCTCAAGGTGCTCGGGCGGGATGGCTGGGCCGGAATTTTCGATCGTCAGACTGGCTTGTCCCTGATCACCGTCATGAATCCGGATGGCGATACTGCCATCCTCCGGGGTATGGCGAACCGCATTGGAAAGGAGATTGCTGATCGCCCGACGCAGCATCAAGCGATCCCCCTGGACGCAGCCATTCCCCGACATGGAAAGGTGCAAGCGCTTTTCTTCTGCCAGGATTTCGTAATATTCAATGAGACTGCGAACCTCGTCGGCCAAGTCGACGGGCTCAAGGTTCGGAATGACCTGATCGTTGTCGGCCTTGGCCAGAAAAAGCATGTCGGAAATCGTGTGCGATAGGCGTTCGAACTCCTCGGCGTTGGAAGCCAGCACATCTCGGTACTCGTCGGGCGAACGCGCCTTTGAAAGAGTCACCTGGGTCTGCGTGAGGAGATTGCTCACTGGCGTTCGCAACTCATGCGCGAGGTCGGAGGAATAATCCGAGAGTCGCTGAAACGACTCTTCCAGTCTTGAGAGCATGCCGTTCAGCGTGTCGGTCAATTCGGCCAGTTCCCGGGGGATGGCCTCCGAAGGCAGGCGGGAGTGCAGGTTTTTCGCGGTGATTGCTGCTGCCCGCTGCTTGATCGTCTGCAGAGGGGACAGGCCCCGGCGCGCAACGAACCATCCGAGCAAGCCCATGGCTAGCGTTGCCGTCGCCATGAACGACCACAAGGTAAATCGAAATGACGCCATGAAATGCTCGTGATGGCCGATTTCGGTCGCAATGCCAACGGTAAGCGTGGACTGAGCCTCAACCGTGGTCGCAGATGCCACGATACCGCGCATCGGCAGACCGTTGCCGGCAACCCATTTGATGGGCCGTCCGCTCGCTGCCGGTTTCGGCAAGGGTTGGCCGGGCGGGAAAGCATTCGTGTCATTCGAGAATACGGTTTGCCCATCCGCTGCCAGAATGACAACACCCAGCCCATGATGCCCGGTCAAGGCGACATCCAGCTCATGGGTCACGGCTTGGTTCGGCCATGGGCCTGCCGAGCGGTCCAGGATGTGCCGGACCAGTTCCAGCTTGCCCGAGAGCAGTTCCATGTCCTGTTCCTCGAAATGCTTTTCCACGGCATCGCCGATAAGCAGTCCGAGCAGAAACAGGACCAGCGCCGAGGCCAGCGCGAACAACAGCGTCAGGCGCAGCGTGAGGGAGGGGCCTTGTCGTGCCGTCAATCCGCCACCTCCAGCACGTAGCCCATGCCGCGTACTGTTCTAATCAGCTTGAGATCAAAGCCTTCGTCGATCTTGAGCCTCAGGCGCTTGATCGCCACCTCGATGACGTTGGTGTCGCTGTCGAAGTTCATGTCCCAGACCTGAGAGGCGATCAGCGAGCGCGGTAGTACCTCCCCCTGCCGTCGCAACAGCAATTCGAGCAGCGCGAACTCCTTCGCCGTCAGGTCGATGCGCTTGCCGGCACGGGTGACGCGTCGCCGCAGAAGATCGAGTTCGAGGTCGGCCGCACGCAGAAACTCGGACTCCTTGGCCTTGCTGCCGCGCCGCAGATGGATGCGCACGCGCGCCAGCAGTTCGGCAAAGGCGAAGGGCTTCACCATGTAGTCGTCCGCCCCGAGTTCCAGACCATGCACGCGATCCTGCACCTGGTCACGGGCCGTCAGGAACAGCACGGGCATGTCCTTGCCAGCCCGGCGGATACCCTGGAGCACGGCCCAGCCATCGATACCGGGCAGCATGACATCCAGTATCGCCAGGTCATAGGCATCGGTCTGGGCGAGATGCAAACCATCGAGGCCATTACGCGCCAGGTCGACCACGAACCCGGCCTCGGTCAGGCCCTGTCGCAAGTAATCGCCGGTCTTGATCTCATCTTCGACGACCAGAATTTTCATGAGCATTCTCCGTGTTGCTATTTGCGCCATTTTGCGCCGGCAACATAGGCAACCCTCCAAGATTACCGAAATGTAATCTGAAGGTCAGCATGGCGTTAGGTGGTGGTGCGCAGAATTCGCTCATCGTCGAACTGGAGCGATTGCTGTGAAAACGAAGACCCCAAATCGTCAGGAAATTGCGATCCATGGCAAGTTCCTGCCTCTTTCCGGGCGACGGCCATGAAAGCCCTCGTCTCGCGCTCAATGAGGCTAGCCGTGGTTTGCGCCGCCGGCATGCTTGCGGGCCTTGCCGTTCAAGCGGCAGAGCCACCGAAATCGGGGCTGGCCATCGCCGTGGAACAGGCATGGCGCCTGAATCCTCAAGCCGCCGGACTGGATGCGCGCGAGGCTGAGGCGCGCGCCGCACAGGATTTGGCGGCGGGACTGACGCCCGAGCCGGGTTCGGTCAGCATCGGCAGTCTGAACGACCGATTCAACCGCAACCAGGGCAAACAGGAATACGAGGTCGAACTGGCGGTGCCGCTGTGGCTGCCGGGCCAGAAGTCGGCGCGTGAAGCCGAGGCGGCCAGCCGGATCGACGAAGCCGTCGCCAAACGCGCGGCTGTGCGCCTGGAGGTCAGCGGCGAATTGCGGGAGGCATGGTGGGCATTGGCCGCAGCCCGCAGCGCCAAGGTGCTGGCGGCGCGGCGCCTGGAAACCGCCCGTGCGCTCGAAACTGATGTCATGCGGCGCTACAAGGCGGGCGAATTATCGCGCATTGATGCCAACCTCGCGCAAACCGAGACCCATGCCGCCAACGCCGAGTTGGCCGAAGCAGAGGCATCGCTGCTGCAGGCCGAGCAGGCCGTGCAGGCCCTCACAGGTTCTCCTGCACCGAAGAGTCTGGACGAGGAATCGCCGACAACGGGGCGCCTGATCGATGAAAACGGTGATCCGGCCGTCTCTCATCCTTTGCTGGCCGCTGCCGCTGCTAGCGCACGTAGCGCTCGTGCTCGCGTCAAGGTCGCCGACGAGTCGCGCCGCGCCGCGCCGGAACTGGCCCTACGGGTGGTGCGCGAACGCGGTGATTTCACCGAGTCATATTCCAACAGCGTCGGCATCAAGCTCAAGATCCCGTTCTCGTCCGGTTCCCAGGTGCGTCGGGAAACGTCGGCGGCGCAAGCCGAGGCGAACCAGGTTGAAGCCGACCTGTTGCGTACCCAAACCCGTGTCCGGCTCGACGCCGAACGCGCCCGGCACAATCTGCAAGCCGCAGAACGTCAACTCGCCATGGCGCAGGAGCGCCGCCAGCTTGCCGCCGAGAACCTGCGTCTGGCCGAGAAGGCCTTTTCACTGGGCGAATCGGATCTGGCGACTCTGCTGCGCATTCGCGCCGCCGCCTTCGATGCCGATGCCTTTCTTGATCGCCAGCGCGTAGCCCGCGCCGCCGCGATATCGCGTTTGAACCAAGTCATGGGAGTGTTGCCGTGAGACATGCCGTCGCCGTAGTTCTGGTTTCCATCGCCTTTTCGGCCTTCGGTCACGGCGGGGAAGATCATGGCGCACCGCCAGCCCCCGTCGCACAAACCGTGGAACCACGTACCGCCGCTGCCACCGAGGAGTTTGAAGTCGTCGCCTCGCTCGAGGGCAAGAAACTGGTGGTCTATGTGGATCGTTTCGCCAGTAACGAACCCGTGGCGCAGGCGAAGGTGGAAATCGAGGGGGCCGGGTTGAAGGGTGTGGCCACCGAAGCTGCACCGGGAACCTATGTCCTCGACGTTGCCGCAGCCCTGCCGCCGGCCAGGCATCCACTGACCATCAGCGTCGAGGCCGGCGATAGCCTCGATCTGCTGACCGCCACGCTGGATACGTCCACATCCGTGGTCATCGAGCAGCATACCCACGGCTGGAGCGAGTGGCTGGTCTGGGGGGTGTCAGGAACGCTGCTGCTGGCCACCGGAATATTGTTTGCCGTCCGGCGCCACAAGCGCGCCAAGAAGGGAATTTGAAAATGCGCAAGATCGATATGCAAACACTGATTGTGGCGCTGGCGCTCGGCGTCGCCTCGGGAACCGCCTCGGCTCATGGCGACGAAGACCACAGTCAGGATGCCAAGAAGGTGCCCGCTGTTGCTCCGGCAGCCGGAATGGCGGTTGCGACGGCCTCACCGCAGCGACTGGCCGACGGCAGCCTCTTCGTGCCAAAGCCGGTGCAACGCCAGTTGGGCCTGCGCACCCAGAAAGTGGGCATCGCTGAACTGGCCGCAACGGTCGAACTGAACGGCCAGGTCATTCCCGATCCGGAAACCAGTGGGCGGGTGCAGGCCATGTTCGCCGGCAGCGTGATTCCCGGCCCAAAAGGCATGCCGACCGCCGGCCGGAAAGTCGCCAAGGGCGAGATTCTGGCCTACCTGCGACCGATCAGCGGCGCCATCGAGCGCGGCAACCAGAAAGCCAGCCTTGCCGAACTCGAAGCGCAACTGGCCATCGCCGAGGGCAAGATGAAACGCTTCGAACAACTCGAAGGCGCCGTGCCGCAGAAGGAGATCGAGGCGGCACGCATCGAACACGCCGCCTTGCTGAAGCGCCGCGCCTATGTGCAGGCGAGCATCGACTCGGCAGAACCGCTGACGGCGCCGGTTTCCGGCATCGTCAGTGCCTCGCACCACTTGTTGGCCGGCCAGGTGGTCGACGCCAAGGAGGTCTTGTTCGAGATCGTCGATCCCACCCGCCTTGCCGTCGAGGCGCTGGCTTACGATGTCGGTATCGCCAAGTCGCTGGTTTCCGCCAGTGCCCTGGCGGAACAGACCGCGCTGGAGCTCAAGTTTGTCGGTGGCGGTCAACAGCTGCGCGAACAGGCCTTGCCGCTGTTGTTCCGCATAGCCAACCGGGGCGCGGCGGTGGCAGTCGGTCAGCCGGTGAAGGTGATCGCCCGTACCGAGCAGGGTGTCAAGGGCGCCACCGTGCCACGGACGGCGCTGACAAAAGTCGGCGCTGGCGAGACGGTGGTTTGGGTGCATACCGATGCCGAGCGCTTTGTCTCCCGCAGGATTCGCCATCAATCCCTCGATGCCGCCAATGTCGCCATTCTCGACGGCCTGCATGACGGCGACCGCGTGGTGACTGTGGGTGCCGGACTGCTTTCGCAGGTGCGCTGACATGTTCGACTACATCATTCACGCCGCGCTCAAGCAGCGCTTGATCGTCCTCGGTATCTCGCTGCTGCTGATCATCTACGGCGCCATCACCTTGCGGCAGATGCCGGTCGACGTCTTTCCCGACCTCAACAAGCCGACCGTGACCTTGATGACCGAGGCCGGTGGCATGGCGCCGGAGGAAGTCGAGCAGTTGGTCACCTTCCCGATCGAGTCGAGCATGAACGGCATGCCCGGCGTGACGCGGGTGCGCTCGGTGTCCGGGATTGGATTGTCGATCATCTACGTCGAGTTCGAATGGGGTTCGGACATCTACCGCAACCGCCAACAGATCGCCGAGCGCCTGAATCTGGTACGCGAGGCACTGCCGCCCGGCATCGTGCCGCAGCTCGGGCCGATCTCGTCGATCATGGGCGAGATCCTGTTGATTGCCCTGCCCGCCGATCCGGACAAGATCAGCCCGATGGCGGTCCGCGAATACGCGGACTGGGTGATGCGGCCGCGACTCTTGACGATTCCTGGCGTCGCCCAGGTCATCCCGATCGGTGGCGAGGTGCGGCAATACCGCGTCGAGATCAAGCCGGCGCAGCTCCAGGCACTGGGCATCGAGCGCGAGAAGCTGGAAACCGCCCTGAAAGATTTTGGTGCCAACACCAGTGGCGGCTTCCTCGAAGCCCAGGGCCGGGAATATCTGATCCGGCAGATCGGCCGCAGTTCGCGGATCGAAGATTTGCAGAATCTGGTGGTCACGGTGAAGAACGGTCAGCCCATCCTGCTGCGCCAGGTGGCGGACGTGAAGCTGGCCCCGGCCATCAAGCGCGGCGACGGCAGCTACAAGGGCAAGCCGGCGGTGATCCTGTCGGTGCAGAAGCAGCCGGCGGCCGACAGCGTCAAGCTGACCCGCGAAGTGGAAAAGGCCATCGCCGAGTTGGGCAAGAGCCTGCCCAAGGGATTTGACGCGCCGTCCTTCCTGTTCAAGCAGGCCGACTTCATCGAGCATTCGGTGAACAACGTCGAAGAGGCGTTGCGCGACGGCGCGATCCTGGTGGCCGTCATCCTCTTCATGTTCCTGCTCAACGTGCGCACCACGCTGATATCGCTGACGGCGATCCCGGTGTCCCTGCTGGCCACGGCCCTGGTGTTCCATTATTTCGGCCTGTCGATCAACACCATGACGCTGGGCGGCCTGGCCATCGCGATCGGCGAACTGGTGGACGACGCCGTGGTGGGCGTCGAGAACGTCCTGCGGCGCCTGAAGCTGAACCGGGCGGCCGACAATCCGCGCCCGGTGGCGGAAGTCATCGCCGCCGCCACGCTGGAAGTGCGCTCGGCCATCGTCTATGCGACGGTGATCATCGTGCTGGTGTTCGTACCGCTGTTCGTCCTGCCCGGCATCGAGGGACGGCTGTTCACGCCGCTCGGCGTCGCCTACATCGTCTCGATTCTCGCCAGCATGATCGTTTCGGTGACGCTGACGCCCGTGATGGCCTATTACCTCCTGCCGCGGATGAAACAGCTCCATGCCGGCGACAGCCCGCTGGTGCTCTGGCTCAAACGCTGGGATGCGAAGCTCCTGCACTGGTCATTTGGACATGCGCGCAGCCTGCTGGCCGGCGCGCTAGCCCTGGTGGTCATCGTCGCGGCCAGCGTGCCCTTCTTCCCGCGCTCCTTCCTGCCGCCATTCAACGAGGGCACGCTGACCGTCAATGTGTTGCTCAATCCCGGCACCTCGCTTGCCGAATCCAACAGCATCGGCACCCTGGCCGAACAACTGGTGATGCAGGTGCCCGAAGTGACACAGGTCGGGCGCCGCACCGGCCGCGCCGAGCTCGACGAGCATGCCGAGGGCGTGCACTACACGGAAATGGATGTCGACCTCAAAGCATCGGCACGCAGCCGCGAAGAAATCATCGCCGATATCCGTCAGCGTCTGGCCAGCCTGCCGGCCGCCTCCAACGTCGGCCAGCCGATTTCGCACCGTCTCGACCACCTGCTTTCCGGGGTGCGTGCCCAGATCGCCCTGAAGATCTATGGCGACGACCTCGATACCCTGCGCGGCCTGGCCGCCGAAATGCGTGACCGGCTGGCACGGATACCCGGCGTCACCGACCTGCAAATCGAAAAGCAGGTACTGATCCCGCAGGTCAAGATCCGCCTCGACTACGAGCAGGCGGCGCGCTATGGCGTCGTCCCCGGCAACCTGTTGCGCGGGCTGGAACAGATGATCGAGGGCGAGAAGATCACCCAGATCATCGAGGGCAACCGTCGCTTCGATCTGCTGGTCAGACTGCCCGAGTCCGCGCGCGGCCCGCAGGCCTTGGCCGATCTGTTGATCGAAACGCCCAGCGGCTTCGTTCCTCTGTCGAAGATCGCCAACGTCGAGGAAAGCGACGGCCCCAACCAGGTCAGCCGCGAGAACTCCCGCCGGCGCATCGTTCTCTCGGCCAACACCGACGGCCGCGACATGTCGAAGGTGATCGCTGACATCCGCGCCGAACTGGCGGCCAAGCCGCTTCCAGAAGGCTATTTCACCGCGCTCGAAGGCCAGTTCCAGGCACAGGAGCAGGCAGCCAAACTGATCACCTTGCTTGCGCTGGTGTCCCTGACGATGATCTTCATGGTGCTCTACAGCCGCTATCGCTCGATGGCGCTCACGCTCATCATCATGGGCAACATCCCGCTGGCGCTGATCGGCAGCGTGATCGCCCTGTGGATTTCCGGGCAGCCCCTGTCGGTCGCGGCGCTGGTGGGTTTCATCACGCTGACGGGCATCGCCACCCGCAACGGCATCCTCAAGATCAGCCACTACATCAATCTGTGCGCCTTCGAGGGCGAGACGTTCGGCCAGCACATGATCGTGCGCGGTTCGCTCGAACGCCTGACGCCGGTACTGATGACCGCGCTGGTCGCCGCCTTCGCGCTGCTGCCGCTATTGCTCTCCGCCGACGCCCCGGGCAAGGAAGTGCTGCATCCCGTGGCGGTGGTCATCTTCGGCGGTCTGGTCAGCTCGACCCTGCTCGATACGCTGCTGACGCCGCTGATGTTCTGGCGGTGGGGCGAGAAGCCGCTCACGCGACTGCTCGCCGGTAAGGACCAAGAAAGCTTTTAACCCAACTGTTCCAAAAACCTGAGGAGAAAATCATGATGTTTCGCAAGACCCTGATCGCTGCTGCCGCCGGTCTGTTCGCCCTTTCCGGAGGAACCGCGCTGGCGCATACCGACGAATACCTGGACACGCAGCAGGCCCCCAATGGCGGACAACTGCGCATGGCCGGCGTTTATCACTTTGAACTGGTGGTGGCGAAGGACAGCAAGGAGGCGAAGGACAATCCGGTCGTCGTCTATGTCACCGACCACGCTGGGACCAAGGTGCCGACGGCCGGCGCCAAAGGAACGGTCACCATTCTTTCCGGCAAAGCCAAGGCCACGGTCAATCTGGCGCCGGATGGCGATAACCGGCTGAAAGGTTCCGGAACGTATGCGTCGACGCCCGACATGAAGGCGGTGGTATCGGTCACGCTGGCCGGCAAAGCCGCCGAGCAGGCGCGCTTCACGCCCTTGGCGGCGACGAAGGAAGGGCATGCCGAGCACAAGCACTGAGTTCCACAAAAATGCTTTCGCCGACCGCTTGCACTATTCGCCGAGTTGATGCAATATTAGAACGTTCGTTCTAAATATTCGCCCAGTTCATGAAAACCTCGGCCGCATTGCTGCGCAATGAAGATCCCCGTCAGCAGGTGCTGGATGCAGTGCTGGTTCTGTTCAGCCAGCGTGGCTATTTCGCTACCTCGGTGCAGGACATCAGCCGCGAGTCAGGTGTCAGTGTCGGCTCCATCTATCACCACTTTGGTGACAAAGAAGGCATCGCCCGCAACCTCTACCATACGCTCGGCGAGCGCATGAGCAGCCGCATTTCGTGGATCAGCGCGCGCCAGAGCACAGTGCATGACCAGTGCCGTGAAATCGTCAAAACGCTGTTCGAAATGACGGAAGACGAGCCTCTGGTCATGAATTTCATGCTTTACGCCAAACACAGGGAATTCCTGCCCGAGGAAAAGCCGATCTGTTCGTCGAAGCCTTTCGAGCTGATGCGCACCATCGTCACCGCGGGCATGGACGCCGGGGAAATCCGGCGCATGGATGTCATGGTGGCATCCACCAGTTTGTTCGGCGGGCCGATCCGCATGGTCGTTGCCCGCCTCGACGGTGTCCTGCCGGCGCCTCTGCCTCACTATCTCGATGAGGTGTGGGATTGCGCCTGGAGGTCAGTGGCCGCCCGTTGAGGTGCGGTCTTTTTTTGGCTTTATTAGAATGAACGTTCACTCTAGGAGATAAACATGAAAACTCTGGCTATCGTGGTTCGCGACGACTCATACGACAAGATCCTCACCCCACTCGCATTCGCCTATCTGACAGCCTCGGAAGGCACGCAGGTCGACATGCTGTTCGTCAATTGGGCAGTCAAGGCCCTGACGGCGGAAGGTGCGGCCAACCTGCACATCGACGGCCGCCATGCCGGCGACGAAGCCAAGGTGCGTGCCGGCGTCGCCCAGGCCGGCCTGCCGACGGAAATCTACGACGTGATCAAGGCCCTGAAGTCCACCGGAAACGTGAATTTCTATGCTTGTAGCCTAGCCGCAGCGATCTTCGGTGTCGATGAAACCAACTTGATTCCTGAGGCCGAGGGCATCGTCGGCGCTGCCTGGTTCCTCAACGACAAGGCCTCCAAGGCCGACCATTACCAGTATTTCTGAGGCCAAGGTCATGGACGAGATCAAAGTCACATCGACCCTCGACACTTCGGGCAAGTGCTGTCCGATGCCTATGGTTGAGACCAACAAGGCGATCAAGACCCTCGCCGTCGGCGATGTCCTCGAAATCATCGCTACCGACGTCGGGACCCTCAAGGACATTCCTTCGTGGTGCGAGCGCACAGGGCAGACTCTGCTCTCCTCGTCGGAACGCGATAAGGTGCTGCGCTACTATGTCCGCAAGGAACGTTGAGCCCGACGAGCTTTGCGTCGGTTGCGTGTATTACCCACCGAACCTGCCGCGTAAGGCATATGCCGAGGAGGATTGGAAGATCCTCCAGGCACGGCAGTGTTCATTCGAATACCGACCAGGCGACGCAGATTGTCTTGGGACGCGAAAAACCAGTTGCAGTCTGGTCGATTTGCGTAGTTCATTCAAGACCTGAGCGTATTTGGCCCCGAGCGCTCCAGACGCATCCATCGGTCGGTAAATCCATTCCCAGATGCCTCATCCACCGAAATGAGCGTGCTACCGATAGCCATGGTTGTGATGAGCTATACGAAGTGAGTAATCCAAAGATAACGGAAATGTAATTTTCAGGTCAGCTTCCTGTTTGGATGCGTCAGGCAAACTCTCACCATCCGAATCACCGAGGAATCAGACCATGAAACTCAGTTTGAACGTGCTTCTAATAGCCTCGCTTCTGGGGACGTCCGCCGCTATGGCGCAAGCAGCGGTTGTCGAAGTATTCAAGAGTCCGACCTGTGGCTGCTGCGGCAAGTGGGTGGAACACATGAAGGCGAATGGCTTCAAGGTCGTTACCCACGAAATGAACGATGTCACGCCGTACAAGCAACGGCTGGGCGTGCCGGTTGGCATGGGTTCCTGTCACACCGCAGAGGTCGGTGGCTACCTGGTCGAGGGCCATGTTCCGGCCGACGATGTCAAGCGCCTGCTCGCGGAAAAGCCGAAGGCGAAGGGTCTCGTTTCGCCCGGCATGCCCCAGAGCGCACCCGGCATGGACATGCCCGGCAAGCAGCCCTACGAAATCTTTTTGGTGCGGCAGGATGGCAGTACATCGTCCTTCGCCCGTCATTGAAACTTCACCAAAGGAGTAATGCCATGAAAACGATCACACTTTCCGCTATCGCTGCCTCCATCGTCCTGGCCATGCCGGCGTTTGCCGACGAGGCCCATCACCCGGCACAACCCAGCGGGGCTCAAACAGCCCAGGCGCAACCGGATGTCAAGAGCGTGCAGAAGATGCAGGACAACCTTGGCCGAATGCGGACCCAACTCGAACGTCTAGCCAAGGCCAAGACGCCCGAAGAGCGTCAGAAAATCATGAACGAGCACATGCAGACGATGCAGGAAAACATGGGCATGGCCCGGGGCATGCAGTCGGGCATGATGGGGTGCCAGATGATGCAGGGTGGCGGTACGGGAATGATGGGTGGCGGCATGGGGATGATGGGACAAGGTAAGACTGCCCCGGATGACATGATGTCAAAGCGCATGGAGATGATGGAAAAGCGCATGGACATGATGCAGATGATGATGCAGGGCCGCATGGGAATGCAGCCGGGCGAGCCGCCGAAACCCGCCAACTGACCACGTTCATGGAGGTATTACCATGTGGGGGGTGATGCAGGCGGTCTGAGCAAAATCGAAAGGTCGGCGCCGGCAGGACGGTGCCGACCGCTCCCAGGGCATGACGCGAGGAGATCGAAATGAGATGGCTGTCCCGCTGGTGGTCTTCGTTCCGTGCATGGCTGCGTGCCAACAAGGCGGCGCATGAAAAAGCCCAGCCTCAAGGCTGCTGCTCTTCGCCACCGCCCGGTGCCGGCTATCACGATGACATAGGAAAGTGAATGATCCGCCTTGCATCGAAAACCCTGCTACTTGCTGCATCCCTAATTGGTCTGCCCGCGATGGCTCAGAGCTGGCAGATACCCAAACCCAGCGCTGGCCTGATCCCGAATCCGGCCGCCGGCAAGCCGCTGTTCGAGAAATACTGCGCCAGTTGCCATGGTGCCGACCTGAAAGGAACGGACAAGGGGCCGCCGTTCTTGCATCGGGTCTATGTTCCCTCCCACCACGCGGATGCCGCGTTTCAGTTGGCCGCGAAAAACGGAGTGCGGGCGCACCACTGGAAGTTTGGCGACATGGCGCCGGTCAAAGAGGTTACGCCGGGCGACGTGGCCCATATCACCGTCTATGTGCGCGCCATGCAGCGTCGGGCAGGCATCGAATAAGGCGCGACCGAACAAGCCATCGCCCACGCAACGGTTGCCGCAAAGGGCAAGTCTGGCCTCGCTGACGAAAATGTCATTTTCGGGTCATGTTCTCGTCGGGTAATCGCACGCATAGTGAAGGCGATTTACAGCATGGGAGATCGACGATGCAAGCCAATGACCACACTGCTCACACCGAGCCAACAGTCACTGCTGTCAAAACGGCAAGACGTTCCCGCTGGGTCTTCGGCGGCTTCATGCTTCTCGCGGTTCTCCTCCTGGCTTTCGAGCACCGGATGCATCTCTCTGGACTGATCGGCTGGCTGCCCTACCTGATCCTGCTGGCCTGCCCGCTGATGCACCTGTTCATGCACGGCGATCATGGCCATGGCAGGCACGACGGCAAATCCGATGGGGGATCAGGAAAATGACAGAATCCGCTCCTGCCTACGGCCTGTGGTCGCTGGTGTTGATCAACTCGGCCCTGTTCATTTTCTTCGCCTTCAGTTTCTTCAAGCCGCAGACCGCTCGCGACTGGCGCACCTTGGGCATGTTTTCGGCCTTCGTGGTTGCGTTGTTCACGGAGATGTATGGCTTTCCGCTCACCATCTATCTGCTCTCGGGCTGGCTGACCAAGCAGTTCCCCGGCGTGGACTTCCTCGCCCACGACGCCGGCCATCTGCTAGAGGTGATGTTCGGCTGGCGTAGCAATCCGCACTTCGGGCCGTTCCACTTGTTGTCCGCCGCGTTTATCGGCGGTGGCTTCTGGCTGCTTGCGGTTGCCTGGCGCGTGCTTTATGCGGCGCAGGCAAGCGGCCGTCTGGCGACCAGCGGCCCTTACGCGCGGGTACGCCATCCGCAGTACGTCGCCTTTGTCCTGATCATGGTCGGATTCCTGCTTCAATGGCCGACGCTGATTACCCTGGTGATGTTCCCCATCCTGCTCGTCGTCTATGTGCGTCTCGCCCGGCGCGAGGAACGTGATTCCGCTGCCGCCTTTGGCGCGGACTGGACGCGTTATGCCAGCAAGACGCCGGCATTCTTTCCGCGTTGGGACGACGGACAGAACCAGGCGCCCTTTGGGAGTTAGCCGCATGAGTCACAATCACGCCATGCATGACCACGCTCAGCACCTTGCCGGCACCAAGGATCCGGTCTGCGGCATGGATGTGCCGCCGGATGCCGGCAAGCCAAGCGCCGAGCACGCGGGCACGGTTTATCACTTCTGCTCGCAGAAATGCCACGACAAGTTCATTGCCGATCCGGGGCGCTATCTGTCTCCCGCGCCGGCGACGACGGAGGATGCCTCGGCGGACACCGAATATGTTTGCCCGATGCATCCTGAAGTGCGCCAGATCGGACCCGGCACCTGCCCGAAGTGCGGCATGGCCCTGGAACCTGTCGTGCCGGAACTGGACGAGGAGGAAGGCGATGGCGAATACCGGGATTTCCGGCGGCGCTTCTGGGGCAGCCTGCCGTTCACCGTCATCGTGGTCCTGCTGGCCATGGCGGGTCACCTCATCGCCGGGCTGACGCCGACGGCGCGTACTTGGGCAGAGTTGCTGCTCAGTGCGCCCGTCGTTCTTTGGGCGGGTGGGCCGTTCTTCCTTCGGGGTTGGCAGTCCATCGTTGCGCGCAGCCCGAATATGTGGACCCTGATCGGCATCGGCACCGGCGCTGCCTTCGCGTACAGTGTGGTCGCAGCCTTGGCGCCCAGCTTGTTTCCGGTCTCGTTCGAGGCACACGGCCGCATCGGCGTCTATTTCGAGGCGGCGGCGGTGATCATTTCGCTGACCCTGCTCGGACAGATGCTTGAATTGCGCGCCCGCTCGAAAACGTCGGCGGCGATCAAGTCCCTGCTCGGTCTCGCACCCAAGACCGCACGGCGTATCCAGCCGGACGGCAGCGAAGAGGACGTGCCGCTGACGCACGTTCACGTCGGGGACATCCTGCGTGTGCGTCCCGGCGAGAAGGTTCCGGTGGATGGCGAAGTCACGGAGGGCGCCAGCGCGGTCGACGAATCCATGCTGACCGGTGAACCCCTGCCTGTGACGAAGCGTCCCGGCGACAAGGTGATTGGCGCGACGCTGAACACCTCGGGCAGCCTGGTAATCCGCTCCGAGAAGGTCGGCGCCCAGACCGTGCTCGCCCAGATCGTCCAGATGGTCGCCCAGGCACAGCGTTCCAAGGCACCGATGCAGCGCCTGGCCGACGTTGTGGCCGGTTATTTCGTCGTCGCGGTGGTCGGCATCGCACTCGTTTCCTTCTTCGCCTGGGGAATCTTCGGCGGCGAGCGCGGCTGGCTGTTTGGTCTGATCAACGCCGTTTCGGTCCTCATCATCGCCTGTCCCTGCGCCCTTGGCCTGGCGACGCCGATGTCCATCATGGTCGCCACAGGCAAGGCCGCAACGCAGGGCATCCTATTCAGGGATGCGGCGGCCATTGAACGCCTGCGGGAAATCGACACCTTGATCGTGGACAAGACCGGTACGCTGACGGAAGGGCGCCCGGCCTTCGAGCGCGCCGTCGCGGCCCCCGGTGTCATGGAAGACGAGGTGCTGCGCCTGGCGGCCAGCATCGACCAAGGCAGCGAGCATCCGCTCGCCGATGCCATCGTCCGGGCGGCGCGGGACAAGGGACTGGCGCTGGACAAGGCCGAGGACTTCGAATCTTCCAGTGGCATTGGCGTGCGAGGCATTGTCGGTGGCCGCCGCCTCGCCTTGGGAAACACCGTGCTGATGGAGCAGGAAGGTGCCGACGTTTCACCCTTGGCGGCGCAGGCCGAAGAGCTGAGACGCAACGGGGCGAGCGTCATGTACCTGGCCGCTGGCGGCCGACTGCTGGGCCTGCTGGCGGTCGCCGACCCGGTCAAGGACAGCACGCCGGAAGCGCTAGCCGTGCTGCGCCGGGCGGGATTGCGGGTAGTCATGGCCACCGGTGACGGCGAAACCACGGCGCGCGCCGTGGGGCAGCGGCTGGGCATCGTCGAGGTGCATGGCGAGGTCAAGCCGGCCGACAAGTTGGCACTGGTCGAGCGCCTGCAGAAGGAGGGGCGTGTCGTCGCCATGGCCGGTGATGGCATCAACGACGCTCCGGCGCTGGCCAAGGCGGACGTAGGCATCGCCATGGGCACCGGCACCGACGTCGCCATGAACAGCGCACAGGTCACGCTGGTCAAGGGCGACCTTAGAGGCATCGCCCGCGCCCGTCTGCTCTCGGCAGCAACGGTCGGTAACATGCGCCAGAATCTCGCTTTCGCCTTCCTCTATAACGCACTGGGTGTCCCAATCGCAGCTGGCGTGCTGTACCCGAGCTTGGGATTGGTGCTTTCCCCAATCATCGCCGCAGCAGCCATGAGCCTGTCCTCAGTCAGCGTGGTTGGCAATGCGTTACGGTTGCGTAGTACTTCATGATTCGGCCCTGCTCAATCCAAATTCCGGGCCACGGCCGCCGCATTACCTGCTCCAGCAAGATGTCGGGCGCACCCACCAATCGTTCGATGACCTTCGGGGCCAACAGGGTCAGGCGTAGTACTCGGCGCACTTGAGTCACGTCCATGCCCTCGGCCTTGGCGATATCGGCCACCGACGCGGCCCGCTCCTCGTCCAGTAGCCGCTGCCAATGGTGCGCCAGTCCGAGCGCCCGCATAAGCGCGCTGTCTTGCGCCGCCGCCTGAGCCACTCGCTCCTGCTTGGCCTCTACCAAGAATTCCTGCGGCGCGTCCAATGGCGTGATGACCCGCTTCTTCAACCCTCGCCTTACCAGCGTCCAGGGTACAATTGTCTCTAGTCGCACGCCGCCGGCAGGTGTTGGAAGTTCATGGGTGACCGGGCGGCCTGTCTGCTTGCCGTAGTGCTTTTTACTGGTCATTTTGCCTCCTACCGGAATCGATCAAGCATCTGACGCTGGTCTGGCCAGAGTGCGGGGATGTCGTTTCGCATCAGCCACAGCAGGGTCAGCCTTCGAGGCTGGCAACCCCTCATGAACTGTTCAACGATGTCGGGGGCCAACCGCGCCAGTCGCAGCAGCCGGCCCACCGTGGTAGGCATCAACCCTTCGGCCCGGGCGATCTCGACCACGCTCTTGAACGTACCGGAGTCGAGCAGGTCGTGCCAGTGCATGGCTCGGGCAACGGCCTCGATGATCCGGACGTCGTGGGCAGATTCCCTCCCGTCGACCAGCAGCTTTCCCTTTTTCCGCTTGAACTGGAGGGGCACGAAGGTTTCCAGCGCGCTGTTCATCAGGCCTCGACCTCCATCAGTTCCGCGCCGATCTCCCTCGGGGCGAATTCGCCGATCAGCTTGTCCCAGCCCAACTCCCGCCACTTCACTTTGATGCCCTGCACCTCACCGATGTGGACAAGGTCAATCCGTTCGATCATCAGGTTGGCGATGCGGTGGCGTTCGACCGGGAATAATTGATCCCACACATCGTTGAGTCGTCCCATTGCCATTACCGTGGTGGCCTCGTCGACCTGTCCGCCGTTGCGCTGAATGTGGCGAACCACCGAGGCAATGGATTCCGGGCTGGTCAGCACCGTGCGGATTTGGGCGACCACCGCTGCCTCGATCTCCGGTGCAGGCAGGCGCTCGTAGCTCTTGCCCGGCGCGCCGAAGCGGCTTTCGGACTTGGACACGTAATAGTGATACTTGTGTCCCTTCTTGTTCGAGTAGGTCGGGTACATCCGTTCGCCCGAGGGGGCGTAGAGTAGGCCACGCAGCAAGGCGTCTGTACGTGACCGGATCTTGGTTTCCACCGACCGGGCATGGCCGCTCTTGGCCAGCACCGCGTGAACCTTGTCCCACAGTTCCCGGTCGATGATCGGCGGATGCGCGCCGGGGTACCAGTTTCCCTTGTGCGACAGCTCGCCCAGATAGATGCGGTTGCGCAGCAGCTTGTGCAGATACTTCTTGTCGATGCGGGTGCCGCTGCGGGTCTGGCCCTCCTGTGTCGTCCAGGCCTTGGTGGTGATGCCTTCGGCGGTCAAGTTGGCGGCGATCTGGGTCGGCGAGCCGATGGTCAGCATTTCCTCAAAGATGCGGCGCACTACTGCCGCCTCGGCTTCGTTGATGACCAGCTGGCGGTTCACGACGTCGTAGCCGATGGATGGCACTCCACCCATCCACATTCCCTTGCGCTTGGCAGCCGCGATCTTGTCGCGGATACGCTCGCCGGTGACCTCGCGCTCGAACTGGGCAAAGGAAAGAAGGACGTTCAGCATCAGCCGCCCCATCGGGGTGGTGGTGTTGAATTGCTGGGTGACCGATACGAAGGACACCTCGTTGCGTTCGAACACCTCAACCATCTTGGAGAAGTCGGCAAGGCTGCGCGTCAGGCGGTCGATCTTGTAGACCACCACGATGTCGATCTGGCCGCGCTCGATGTCGGCCAGCAGACGCTTGAGCGCCGGGCGCTCGGTGTTGCCGCCGGAGAATCCGGGGTCGTCGTAGTCGTCCACGACCGAAATCCAGCCCTCGGTTCGCTGGCTGGCGATGTAGGCGTGGCCAGCTTCCTTCTGGGCATCGATGGAGTTGAACTCCTGGTCGAGACGTTCGTCCGTGGATACCCGGCAGTAGACGGCACAGCGCTTGCGGGCCTTGGTGCTGGCGATTTCGCTCATCGTGCACCTCCCTTGCCGAAGCCGAAGAACAGTGGCCCGCTCCAGTGCTGGCCGGTGATATGCCGAGCCACCGCCGTCAAGCTCTTGAAGGTGTGGCCTTCGTACTCGAAACGGCCCTCGGCATTGACCGTCACCCGGTGCTCGCGCTCGCCCCATTCGCGCAGAATCACCGTGCCCGGCGCGAAATTGAATTCACGTGGCTTGGCGCGCAGCTTGATCTTGGAGTGCTTCGCACCGATGGCTTCCAGCCGCTGCTTTGTCTCGGGGACGAGGCCGCCGAAGGCTTCCTCCTGCAGCTTGTAGGCAATGCGCGACTCGACGTGCGTGCGATTCGGATAATCAGGGCGGCGGGGAAAGTACCGATCCCAGAGCGACCAGAGTTCGGACATCGGCAGGCAGGCCAACTCGGAGATCCGGGCGGCAACGGATGCTTGTTTCTCGTTCATCACAACTTCTCCTGTTGATAGGGGGTTGTATGAACGCGCTGGTCGGGCAGGAAGCCAAGTCCAACTGCTCTCTGTTTCGGCTCGTCTGCGACAAGTGTGCGGACGAGGGCGGCCGCAAGGATGGCGATGATTTCGCCAGCACGGGCGCTGGCAGACATCTCCGAAGGAGATGCGAGTTCGAGGTTCTTCATGACGGCTCCGGGGAATAGCAACCGTCAGGGATAGTGGGCCTGATCTTCCAAAGAGGATGGCAAAGGAGGGTAAGTGCAAAAATCTTGCGATGCATAATGCGCAAGAATTTTCTTGCGTTTTTTTGTTCGCAAGACTAGAGTGCGGGTTTAGGAGGTGACTGCCATGCTCGAAAGAATCTCGCAAAAGCTGATCGGCTACCGTGTTAAAGCGGCGCGCGAGGCAAAGGGCTGGACGCAAGATCAGCTCACCCAGGGCCTCGGCCTCAATGACCGCCAATCGGTGTCCGACATTGAGAATGGCAAGCGCGCGCTCAAGCCCGATGAGATGCTAGCGCTGTCGGACCTGCTCGACCGCGACATTGAGTTCTTCATCGATCCGTTCGCCGTCGCCGGAGAGGCGCAGTTCTCGTGGCGCGCAGCACCAGAGGTGCCGGAGGACAGTCTGGACGGGTTCGAGCTCAAGGCCGGTCAATGGATCGGCCTGCTTCGCTGGCTGCGTGAGCAGCAGGACAGTCGGGCGAGCGTGCTCAAGCGCGCCCTGCGCCTGTCGGCGCAGTCCTCATTCGAAGATGCCCAGGAGCGCGCCGAGAGTCTGGTGGCCGAACTCGACCTCGGCGTGATTCCGGCCGAGACGTTGATCGACAAGATCGAGCGCGAGCTCGACATTCCGGTGCTGTTCGTGGATACGGTGGAAGCTGACGACGACAAGTCCATCTCGGGCGCGACCTGCCATCTCGAAGAGATGGGTGTCATTCTGATCAACCGGAATGAAACCGAGGCGCGCCGCGTCTACGACTTGGCGCACGAGCTGTTTCATGCGCTGACCTGGGATGCGATGAAACCCGACCACCGGGAATCGAATTCCATTGAGGAGCGCACCAAGGGGAAACGCATTGAGCAGTTGGCGAACAACTTTGCCGCTGCCCTGCTGATGCCGCGCGCTTCCTTGAACACACTGATCGATGGCAATCGCCAGGGCGACATCACCCACCTGTGTGAAGTCGCTGCGCTGCTGCGCGTCGCGCCGGTGGCGCTGGCATGGCGATTGTTCAACCTCAAGCTCATCGGTGACGACACCCGTCGCGCGCTCTCCCAAGAGAAGCAGCGACCATCGGTGTCGGGCCCACCCAAACGGTTCTCCGCGACCTTCGTGCGCATGCTGCATGAGGCGCTGGAAAACGGGCGGCTGTCGGCTCGCAAGGCCGCGAAAGCCATGGGGCTGGGACTAGGCGGTCTGACTGAGTTGTTCGCTCAGTACGATCTCCCCGCACCGTTCGAGCTTTGAGGTGCGGACCGTATGCCGAAAATCCGGGTCTATGCTGACACCAATGTCATCCTCGAATCCTTCCGCACCGGCTGCTGGACCGCGATCAGCAGCCATTTCGCCATCGAGACCGTCCAGAAATGCGTCGAGGAAACGCTGACTGGCAACCCCGGTGATCCTCGCCATATCACTGTTCCTCCCGCCGACCTGAAGGCCGGTCTCGCGGGAGAACATCCGGTGACGCGCAAGGAGCTTGTGTCGCTGGTGCTCGCCCATCCTCCCTGCAGTACGCTCGACGACGGTGAGAAGCATCTCCTCGCGTGGCTGCTCGCCAACAAACTGCTGCCCTCTGCAGTCATCGTCGTCACCACGGCCGACAAGGCGGCATTGGTGGCATCTCACGGCCTCGGCTGGCTTGACTGTGCGGTGTCGTTGGAGGATTTGGCACGGAAGGCCGGTGTCGGCCGCCCCAATCTCGATGCCCTGGCCTTGCAGTACCGCGAGGACTGGCTGTCGAGCATCAAGACCAAGATTCGGATGGGGATCATCCCGTGATTGTCGTAACGCTGGCGGCGTTGCCACTTCATGGGAGGCAGGCCACACGGCATTGTTCAAGGAGTGATAAGTGGCCAAGAAGTCCCTCAAGAACAGCAAACACCTCGTCGAACTGATCGGATCGGCAACGTTGCCCGCCGTTGCTCTGCTTTCCAGAGTCGACAAATTCGCCTTCCTCGGCGTACTGGATGCATCGAAACCCGAGGACGTCGCCCGATCAACATTGATCGATGCCCTGTCGTCCGTCAAACCGGAAGCCATAGCTATCGCCGATGAGGAAGCCGTGCGCCTGTTGCAACTGGCGCGTTTCCGTACCGAGGAAATGCTCGAACACGCTTACACTGCCATCGAGTTCGAGGGGCACGCCGAGATCGATACGTTTGACCGCACGTCCGATGCGATGACCCGGTTGATCTGGGTGAGGGCCAAGGCGCCAAAAGTCTTCGACCAGATCGAAACCATCTACCTCACCCATCACTTCCACGGGCACAAGAAGTTCATGGGCTTCAGCGTTCGGGATGGCGATGGACGTGATTTTGTCTGGACTGAGGAGGTCGCGCAGAAGCTCCACGAGGGCGTGGGTGAGATTCTGGAGTTGGACGAGGAAGCCAAGGCGAGCTGCGAAATCATTCACTTCGAAATGGAAGATGGCGACGAAGCCGGCAAACGCCGGCTTCACTATCTGGTCGTCTATCACCCCGGCAAGATGCGCACGTTGCGCCAGATGAAGGATCGGCGGCGCGACCTGCTGCTCTACATCCCGGCGCTGGAAGCAACTCTGGTCTACGATCCCGCCGAGAATAAGGTCCATGTGCTTTCCGACCGGCAGAACACGGCGAAACGGCTGGCCGACCGGTTTTCATTGATTGGTTTCGACAAGCCGCTCTCGAAGCAACCCGTGGACGCGATCAGTTATGAGCTGGCCATGTTCAAGAACGCAGTCGATCTGAAGGCGGCCAAGGCGACCGGCGCAATAGTCGTGGATGCCTGGATCTCCTCGTTGAACGCAACCCTCGGCCATACCCGCCACAGCATCACTCTGGCGCTGGCCGGCAATGACGACATCTGGCGCGTGGCCAGCGACTATTTTGGCGAGCACAACCCGATCACGGCCTGCCGTTCCGTTCAGGAGGTGAAGCTGTCATTCGTCGTGCGCTTCGATGGCGAGACGGAAACACGCGCACTGGACATCACTGTCGGTCAGCGCGGTTCCTGCAATCTGCTTACCCTTCCCGATCCCCGGCTGCGCAAGTGTGGCGAGGACATCCTGACATCGCTCGGCGTGATGAAGCGTGTCGAACCGGCAAAGGTCGGCGCAGACATCGCGCTGTTCCGAGCCGAATTGAAACTGCTCGATCTGGCCGCGGACGAAATCGATGGCCATCTGCTCGCCACGCTGCAATTGCCCACCGCCGATCTCGTCAGCAAGGGCCTGCTGAAGAAGAAGACCCCGGGCGACTACATCTCGGTGCCCGTGGAGGACGACGGCGGCCAATCCGGCTTCCGTCGCCTCAAGGTGCAGTCGAACAGCACCAGCACCTGGGCGCAGGACGAGCTGACGGGTGAGCGCTTCGATCTCGCTGAAGGCGACCTCTGCCGGTACGCGGTCGACAAATCGTATTTGCGCGAGCGGCTCGATTTGCTGCTCAAGGAACAACTGGTCGACAAACCCATCAGCCCCGACGAACAAGAACCATTCGTTCTCGGCAACTACCGCATGGGCGACCAGCGTCTTCCTGTGGCACTGGTGTCGCGCCTGTGGGAGCCCAAGCACGCAGACAAAATGGATACAGAGCTCCGGCAATCCAACCTGGGCTTGACCATTGTCCTGACCACAACAGCCGATTCCCATCGTCGATTCCTCGGGCCGGGCATCGTGGTGCCTGTGGATGCTCTGCTCGTCGAGGGTGATGGCGGGGTCAGGCTTGATCTCTCGCGCGTGGAGGGTGAAGTGCGCCGCCGGCAGAACGCAGCGGCGGCCACCAATACGCCGCGCCTGATCAAGGAAGACGCGCACAATGCCCTGCTGGTCGGCCCGTGGCCAGATCCGTGGCCGCTTACGCAGAAACGATGGATCGACGTTATCGAGGTTCTCGTGGAGGCTTGGACGTCGCAGAAGAAGAAGTGCACGAAACAGCAACTGGAGAATGCGGCAGACATGACCATCCGCGCGATGAGCGAGTTTTTCCGTGGCGCACCCGAGTGGAAGAACTACATCCGCGGTGCCGACGGCAACAGCAAGCCCCGTCTGTGGGAACTCAACATCGGCGCGCCCGACTATCCGACCGAATCGGACACCGTCAAGGGCACCGTTGACCGCGCCCAAACACATGCCGAGGAGCCGGAAACCGCGTAGGAATCAAGGCTGTGTAACTCCTGCGTAATTTCTGCGGGAAGACTGCGAAATACCGCAGTCCGGTATGCGAGGAAATAGGAGCACTTCAACAAAAGGAGTGCTCCAAATGCCAAACCAAGTCCCATTTGTTCAATCCGGCCGGAAAGCTATCCGGCCCCTCCCGGACGGTGCCACGCGCATCGCCCTTGACGAGAACGAACTCGCCGCCCGCTGGGGGCTCTCCGTCAAGACCCTGCGCCGCTGGCGGCAGGAACAGCTCGGCCCCATCTTCTGCAAGCTCGGGGCGCGTGTCACCTACCTGATCTCCGAAGTCGAAGCCTTTGAGCGGCGCGTCTCGCGCCACTCGACATTCGCTCGGGCGTACCAGTGAGGAGGGCGGCCATGAGTGATTTGACCATCTTCCCCGCCGACATCGCCGAGATGTCCTTGAGCCGACTGGCCGCGCTGCCGCCCGAGCAGAAGGCCGAGATCGATCGTAACCTGGACGAAGCCATCGACTGGCTCAAGAAGGCGCGCAGCAAGTTCAGTGCAGCTCTCGACGCGTGTTACGGCGAGCAGGCCCGCACTCAGTTGCTCGCCGAGGGGCGCGACACCGGCACCACCCACATCCGTGACGGCGAGATCGACGTCACGGTCGAGATCGGCAAGGACGTCAAGTACGACATCGACGGCCTGAGCAGCCTGGTCGCGAAGATTGAGGCCACCGGCGGCGATCCGCGCGAGTACGTCGAGGTGAAGTACTCGGTGTCCGAGCGCAAGTTCCAGGCTTGGCCCCAGGCACTGCGCGAACCCTTCGAGCGGCTGCGCACAGTCACGCCGAAGGCGCCCAAGTTCACGCTGCGCCGCATCGAAGGGGGTGCGGCATGAACGCGCTGACCGTCTTCCGGTTTGAATCGCAGCCCGTGCGTATCGTGCGCGACGAGCATGGCGAACCCTGGTTCGTGGCCGTCGATGTCTGCGCCGCCTTGGCAATCGGCAATCCCTCCGACGCAGTCAGGCGCTTGGACGACGACGAGAAAATGACCCTCGACACTACCGAGGGTCATTCTGGCCAGCGCGGCGGCGCGCAGACCCTTAACGTGGTGAGCGAACCGGGGCTCTACAGCCTGATCCTCACCAGCCGCAAGCAGGAGGCCAAGCGCTTCAAGCGCTGGGTCACCCATGAGGTGCTTCCGCAGATCCGCAAGACAGGCGCCTATGCGGTGGATGCCACCCAAGCGGCACTGCCGGCACCGACCCAGGACCGAGTGTCCTCCATCTTGCTGATCGGCGAGGCGGTGGCCAGGGTGCCCGGCGTCAAGGCCGGCATCGCGATGGCCGCGACGTTGACCTGCATCCACGAGAACACCGGCCTCGCCATTGAGACGCTGCGTCGCATCTTGCCCGTGGCCGAAGCGCCCATCTGCTCCCTCAACGCCACCCAGCTCGGAAAGCTGCTGGGGCTTTCCGCCAAGGCCACCAATCTGGGCCTTGCCGGACACGGCTTGCAGTTCCGCAATGCCCGCGACGAGTGGGAACTGACCGAGGCCGGTGAGCAGTGGGCCGAGGCCATGCCGTTCTCCCGCAACGGTCATTCCGGCTACCAGATTCTCTGGCGGCCGGAGGTGGCTCACCTGCTGAAGGAGGCCGCGTAATGCCTCTACCCATCGTAACCGCCGACGAGCGGATGCGCGAGCGGCACAGCGCCAAGGTCGGTCTGGTGGGGTTCCCTGGTGTGGGGAAGACCACCCAGCTCAAGACCCTGCCGGCGGAATCCACGCTATTCGTTGACCTCGAGGCCGGCGATCTCTCTGTGCGTGACTGGCCGGGCGACACCGTCCGCCCGCGGACGTGGCAGGAATTCCGCGACCTCGTGGTCTTCCTCGCCGGCCCGTTGCCGACCGCCACAGCCGACCAGGCGTTCTCGCAGGCGCACTTCGACCACGTATGCACGAAGTATGGCGATCCGGCGCAGTTGGCCAAGTACGACTGCTACTTCGTCGACAGCCTGACCGTGCTCTCGCGCCTGTGCTTCGCCTGGTGCAAGACCCAGCCGCAGGCCTTCTCCGAAAAGACCGGCAAGCCGGACAACCGGGGCGCTTATGGCCTGCTGGGCCAGGAAATGATCACGGCCCTGACCCACCTGCAGCACGTCCGGGACAAGCACGTCATCTACGTCGCCATTCTCGAGGAGAAGACCGACGACTTCAATCGGCGCTACTACCAGTTGCAGCTGGAGGGCAGCAAGACCGCGCTGGAGCTGCCGGGCGTGCTCGACGAGGTGGTGACGCTGGCCGTCCTCAAGGCCGACGACGGCAGCACCTACCGGGGCTTCGTCACCCGTGCCGACAACCCCTTCGGCTATCCGAGCAAGGACCGCAGCGGCCGCCTCGACGCGATCGAGGAGCCGCACCTCGGCACGCTCATCCAGAAATGCCTGGGCGCTCAGGGCAACTGAGGCCGCAGGCCAAGCCAACACATTCACCGAATCCAAGGAGCAACACATGAACCAGAACAGCTGGCAGGACTTCAACGACGCCGAACAGCAACAGGGTTTCGACCTCATCCCCAAGGGCACTCTCGTCAAGGTGCGCATGACCATCAAGCCGGGCGGCCACGACGATCCGGCCCAGGGCTGGACCGGCGGCTACACCACCGAGAGCTTCGAGACGGGCAGCGTCTATCTCGCCTGCGAGTTCGTCGTGCTGGAAGGCCCGTTCGCCAAACGCAAGATGTGGTCGAACGTCGGCCTGCAGTCCAAGAAGGGCCCGACCTGGGGCCAGATGGGGCGCAGCATGATCCGCGGCATCCTCAATTCCGCCCGCAACGTCCATCCCCAGGACAACTCGCCCCAGGCGACGTCCGCCCGGCGCATCAACGGCTTCCACGAGTTGGACGGCATCGAGTTCCTCGCCCGCGTGGATGTGGAGAAGGACGCCAAGGGCGAAAACCGCAACGTGGTGAAGCTCGCCATCGAGCCCGACCACAAGGAGTACGCGGCCCTCATGGGGGTGCCGCCCAAGGTGACGACCAGCGGCGGTAACTCCGGGGCGCCGGTACAGGCGGCACCCGCCAACGCAGCTCCGCAGCGCCCGGCCGCCACCGGCAAGCCCGCCTGGGCGCAGTAGGAGCGCGGGCCATGAAAGGGAAACGTTGCGGCAACTGCCGCCATCTCGACCGGACGAGTGCCAGAGACATCGGCGGCCTGCGCATCGCCCGCTGCCGCCATCCGAAAGGCGTGCGCATCGGCGCGACCGCTATCCGCAACGACTACGTCGAGCTCGATGCCAGTTGTGACGGGCACGCCGTTCTCGTCCGGCATGGCGCGCAGGCGGGAGGCTGCCATGCATGAGCGGCAAGTGTTGGGTCTGCTCGCGACAGGCGCGGGGCTTCGGCCATCTGGATGCTCGCTTCCGGATCGCCGATCCCCGGCGCTATCCGCTCGACTGGGTGTTCTGCAGCCGCCGCTGCCAGGACATCTTCCACAAGCTCTACGGCACCTGGGTCGATGCCCGGCAGTTCGGCAGGGAGGTCACGATGATCGATCCATCTGATGTCGAGATCGCCGCCATGAAGCAGTGCCTCAAGTCCTTCGGCGAGGCGGCCGGCGAGATCGGTTTCGAGAAGCCCCTCGGGGCTTACTCGGAGGCCGAGGCGCTGCGCGTGATCGACGCCATCGTCACGCGTTACACCGAGGCGATGGTCGAGCACCACGACGCGGCGAAACATCCACCGGTGCGCGGGCTCGCGAAAACGGTCAGCGATCCATTCGCCGATATCGAGGACGACCTGCCCTGGGAGGAACGGCCATGATGGACTTCAACTCATCGGCCAGCCTCTCGGGCCAGGTCACGGCGCTCGTCGATGTCGGCATGCAGCGGGCACGCGCCGCCCAGCGCAAGCGCGCCTACCTCGGCGCCTCGCGCCTGGGCACCGCCTGCGAGCGGGCGTTGCAGTACGAGTATGCCGATGCCCCGGCCGATCACGGCCGGGACACAGGAGGCCGCATGCTGCGCATCTTCGAGCGCGGCCACGTCGTCGAGGACAGCATGGTGGCGTGGCTGCGCGCGGCCGGGTTCGACCTGCGCACCCGCAAGGCCAAAGGTGAGCAGTTCGGGTTTGCCGCACTCGACGGTCGCCTGCAGGGCCATGTCGATGGCGTGATCGTCGCCGGCCCCGACCTGGGACAGGGTTTCGGCTACCCGGCACTGTGGGAGAACAAGTGCCTCGGTGCGAAGTCCTGGCGCGATCTAGAGAAGAACCGGCTCGCGGTCGCCAAGCCCGTCTACGCGGCGCAGGTGGCGCTCTACCAGGCCTACCTCGAATTGCACGGGCACCCGGCGCTGTTCACGGCGGTGAACGCCGACACGATGGATATCTACGCCGAACTCGTGCCGTTCAATGCCGGGCT
The DNA here is from genome assembly GCA_964452995.1 of uncultured Thiobacillus sp. Taxonomy (GTDB): domain Bacteria; phylum Pseudomonadota; class Gammaproteobacteria; order Burkholderiales; family Thiobacillaceae; genus Thiobacillus. The sequence goes on along the minus strand of CAYVOR010000010.1, from coordinate 28,385 downwards.
CGCGCAACGCATGTCCGACCGCGCCGTGAAAGTCATCACGGCGACCGAGGCAGGCGACCTGCTGCCGAGATCGTTTTCCGAACCGACTCACTTCGAATGCCGGATGTGCCCATGGCAGGACCGGTGCTGGAGGACACAAGCATGAACAGACACGACACCCCGGCGCCGTCACCCGTCGGCGAGCCGATGATCGATGCCAAGCAGGCGGCCGCCGCCCTGCGCCTGCCGTACTACTGGTTCGCCGATCACGCCATGCGCGCCAGGTACCGGATTCCCCACTACCTGCTCGGCGGGCTGGTGCGTTACCGGCTCTCCGAGCTTTCCGAGTGGGCGGCGCGCAGCAACGCGGTCCAGGACCGCAACGACCATGACGAAGCCGGCACCGTCGAGGGGGGCGAATGATCGACTTCAACGACACCGCACCCACGACCCACGACCGCGATGCCGAGCGCGAGGCGATCCGCGCCGAGTTGCTGGCCCGCCTGGAGTCGGTGCTCGCCACGCTGTTCCCGGCCGGCAAGAAGCGCAAGGGCAAGTTCCTGATCGGCGACGTGCTCGGCAGTCCCGGCGACAGTCTCGAGGTGGTCATCGACGGCGAGAAGGCCGGACTGTGGACCGATCGCGCTACCAATGAGGGCGGCGACATCTTCGACCTGATCGCGGCGTACCTAGGCGTGGGTGTCCATGGCGACTTCCCGCGCGTCATCGAGAAGGCCGCCGACTTGGTTGGCCGTGCCCAATCAATGCCGGCGCCCAAGGAGAAGAAGGAGCCGCCCGTCGACGATCTGGGCCCGGCCACGGCCAAGTGGGACTACCACGATGCGGCCGGCAAGCTGATCGCCGTGGTCTATCGCTACGATCCGCCCGGCCGAAAGAAGGAGTTCCGCCCTTGGGACGCCAGGCGCCGCAAGATGGCGCCGCCCGACCCGCGCCCCCTGTACAACCAGCCGGGCATGGCAGTCGCCGAAGCCGTCGTGCTGGTCGAGGGCGAGAAATGCGCCGAGGCCCTGACCGGCATCGGCCTGTGCGCCACCACCGCGATGCATGGTGCGAATGCCCCGGTCGACAAGACGGACTGGTCGCCGCTCGCCGGCAAGGCTGTGGCTGCCTGGCCCGACCGCGACAAGCCGGGCTGGGACTATGCGATGGCGGCCGCACAGGCGGCGCTGGCGGCCGGTGCCGCCTCCTGCGATGTGCTCTTGCCCCCCGACGACAAGCCGGAGGGGTGGGATGCGGCCGATGCGCTGGCCGAGGGTTTCGACGCGGCGGGGTTCGTCGCCGCTGGCCCGCGCATGAGCATCAAGCCGGCCCAGGCGAGCCAGACCCAGGAGGCATCGGTGTGGGCGACGGACGATGCGCTCGCGCTCACCTTCACCGGCCGCTACAGCGAGGACTGGCGCTACTGCGCCGGCTGGGGGAAATGGCTGGTATGGGACGGCCGGCGCTGGCAGGCTGACGAGACCCTGCTCGTGCACCATCTGATCCGCTCGATCTGCCGCGAACAGTCGCTCAAGGCCGACTCCCATAGGCTGGCGGCCAAGCTCGCGGCGAGTTCCACGGTAGGGGGCGTCGAGCGGCTCGCCCGTACGGACCGACGCCACGCCTCGACGTCGGACGAGTGGGATGCCGACATCTGGCTCTTCAACACGCCGGGCGGGGTGGTCGAGCTCAGGACCGGGCGGCTGCGGCCGCACGACCGGGCCGACCGGATGACGAAGATCGCCACCGCGACGCCGAAGGGTGACTGCCCGCAGTGGCGTGCATTCCTGAGCGACGTCACCGGGGGCGATGCGGAGCTCCAGGCCTACCTGCAGCGGATGGTGGGCTACTGCCTCACGGGCTCGACGGCCGCTCACGCACTCTTCTTTCTCTACGGCACCGGTGCCAACGGCAAAAGCGTCTTTGCCAACGTCGTCTCGACCCTCCTCGGCGACTACGCCGCGACCGCGCCGATGGACACGTTCGTGGAGACCCGCGGCGATCGGCACCCGACCGACCTTGCCGGCCTGCGCGGGGCGCGCTTCGTCACTGCCATCGAAACCGAGCAAGGCCGGCGCTGGAACGAATCCAAGGTGAAGGCCATTACCGGCGGCGACAAGGTCTCGGCGCGCTTCATGCGCCAGGACTTCTTCGAGTACACGCCGCAGTTCAAGCCGGTCATCGTCGGCAACCACAAGCCCGCCATCCGCAACATCGACGAAGCGATGAAGCGACGGCTGCACCTCATCCCCTTCACCGTGACCATCCCGCCCGAGCGGCGCGACAGCAAGCTCACCGAGAAGTTGCTCGGCGAGCGCGACGGCATCCTCGCCTGGGCGGTGGAAGGCTGCCTCGCCTGGCAGCGCGAAGGCCTCCGGCCGCCCGCCTGCGTGGTGTCGGCGACCGAGGAGTACTTCGAGGCCGAGGACGCCATCGGGCAGTGGATCGAGGAGCGTTGCCTGCTGGCCAACACGCACCGCGAGGGTGTCTCCGAACTGTTCGCCGACTGGCGCGAGTGGGCCGAGAGAGCCGGCGAGTATGTGGGCTCGATCAAGCGGTTCTCAGAGCTGATGGCGACGCGCCAGTTCGAGAAATGCCGACTGACCGGGGGCGCTCGTGGCATCGCGGGCATCACCCTCAGACCCAAGCCCTATGGCCACGGCTACCCGTATCGGGACGACTAGGACAACTGGCGAGTGACGGATTTGACAGGTTTGCTGATTAACCCGTCTCGCGTGCGCGCGTACACGCAGGATAGGGAGATATCCGGGAAATCTGTCGCATCCGTCACTCGCCCCAAGAAATGGAGCAGACGATGAATACGACGATCTTGGCCCTCGATCTGGGCACGAACACCGGATGGGCACTGCGGCATCCGGACAGCGGCATCACGAGCGGCACCGAACACTTCAAGCCGCAGCGGTTCGAAGGCGGCGGCATGCGTTACCTCCGCTTCAAGCGCTGGCTGTCGGAAATCAAGCAATGCAGCGACGGCATCGATCAGGTGCTGTTCGAGGAAGTGCGGCGACATGCCGCCGTGGACGCCGCGCATGCCTATGGCGGTTTCCTCGCCACCCTCACCGCCTGGTGCGAGCACCACGGTATTCCCTACCAGGGCGTGCCGGTCGGCACGATCAAGAAGCACGCGACCGGCAAGGGTAACGCCGGCAAGGACGAGATGGTCGCCGCCATCCGGGCACGCGGCTTCACCCCCGGCGACGACAACGAGGCGGACGCCCTGGCCCTGTTGCATTGGGCCATCGAGACCCAGGAGGTGTGAGATGAAGATTCCGGCACCGCACTACCGCTGCCCGCTCGATCGCAGTTCGTCCCGCGAGGATCCGGAAAGCATCAAGCGCCAGGGCTGGCGTGAGCAGCACATCCTCGTGGTGTCCGATGAGGACAAGCGGCTGGACTTCGTCGAGCGTGAGTTCGTTCGCCGGCTGGGGGAACGGCTCTATGGGGAGAAGCACCGTGGCTGAATGGACCAAGGAGGACGTGGCGGCCCGCTTCAGCGAGGCTGCCGAGACCGCCCGGCGTCTGCCCAGGGTCCGGGTGCAGGGCTACTTCAACGTCTGGCCGGCGTTCAAACGCGAGCCTTGGGAAGTCTTCGGCGCGCCTGAAGACGACTACCGGCCGCTGCCGCCGACACCCGTGGCCATCGACCGGATGATGGAAGCGATGCGCTGGGTGCAGTCGCTCGAGGTCGAGCAGCGGCATCTCGTCTGGATGCGCGCCCGGCAGTTCGAGTGGCGCGACATCTGCCGGCGCTTCGGCTGTGATCGGACGACAGCGTGGCGACGTTGGCAGCGGGCGCTACAGACCGTTGTCGGCCGGCTCAATGGGCAGGGGGCGGAGGCATCTTCCGAAAACGTGGGTCAGTCAGGGTAATGCTTGCCGCATTTGTCCCGTGTTTGCCGGGGTTGTCCCTTTCTGACTGGGATGGGCCTGCAACAAACCGGGCGGTTGAGCGTAGAATTTCGGCTATCGTCTGGACAGCGGTGCGGGCAGATCAGCCGCATCGATGTGCGGAGCAGAATTCGACGGGTCCTTCCTGTCCAAAATCCCATGCGGGGGGCGCGAGCGCGGCATTTCGCTAGCGTCCAATCCCGAAACGAGGTTACCAGGGTTACCAGTTACCACCCCGGTTACCACCTGAACCGAGTTACCACCCTTTGATGACCCGCCCCTCGTGGCGGGTTTTTGCATTCCAATGACCGAACAACTGCGCGTCGAGTATCGCAAGATCGAGACGCTGATCCCTTTCGCCCGCAATCCGCGCACGCATTCCGAGGCGCAGATCGCCAAGCTGGCCTCCAGCATCGTCGAGTTCGGCTGGACACAGCCCATCCTCGTCGACGGCGCCAACGGCATCATTGCCGGCCACGGTCGTCTGGCGGCCGCGCGCAAGCTTGATCTGCTGGAAGTGCCGGTCATTGAACTCGGCCATCTCACCCCGGCACAGAAGCGGGCCTACGTGATCGCCGACAACCGACTGGCACTGGACGCCGGGTGGGACGAAGAACTGCTCTCGCTGGAACTGGCCGAGTTGTCGGAGGCGGGTTACGACCTGACCATGACCGGCTTCTCCAACGAGGAGATCGAGGAGCTGCTGGTCGGTGCCGAGCAGGCCTTGCAGGGCGAGTCCCCGGATGAGACCAAGGACGATGCTGCCGACGACGTGCCAGAGGTGCCGTCGAATCCTGTTTCGCGGCCCGGAGATGTCTGGCAGATCGGCGCACACCGCCTGATCTGCGGCGACGCCACGGATCCGGCCATCGTCCGGACGCTGATGGCCGGGGAGCAGGCGGCCTTGTGCTTCACCTCGCCACCCTATGGCAACCAGCGCGACTACACGAACACCATCATTGATTGGGATGCCCTGATGCGAGGCGTTTTCGCCAACCTGCCGATGGCCGCCAACGGCCAGGTACTGGTCAATCTCGGCCTCATCCATCGCGAGCAGGAGGTCATCCCGTACTGGGATACCTGGCTCGACTGGATGCGTACCCAGGGCTGGCGGCGTTTCGCTTGGTATGTCTGGGATCAGGGGCCGGGGCTACCCGGCGACTGGAACGGTCGGCTGGCGCCGGCCTTCGAATTCGTCTTCCACTTCAACCGCAAGGACAGCGAGGCACGCCGCCCCAACAAGATCGTGCCCTGCATCTACGCTGGGCGCGACACCCATCTGCGCGGCGACGGCACCAGTGCCGGCGGCATGCGCAACAAGGATGGCAGCAAGACGGCGTGGAACCACGTCGGCACTGTCACCCAGGACTTCCGCATCCCCGATTCGGTGATTCGCATCATGCGGCACAAGGGCAAGATCGGTCAGGACATCGATCACCCAGCCGTGTTCCCGGTGGCGCTGCCCGAGTTCGTGCTGGAGTCCTACACCGATGCCGGTGAGATCGTGTTCGAGCCGTTCTGCGGCTCGGGCACGACCCTGCTGGCCGCCGAGCGCATCGGCAGAAAGGTGCGGGCAACCGAGATCGCCCCGGAGTACGTGGATGTCGCCGTGAAGCGCTTCCAGCAGAACTTCCCCGAGCTGCCGGTGACGCTGGTATCGACGGGGCAGACCTTCTCAGCGGTGGCCATCGAGCGCCTGGGAGCGCCGGCATGACGATATCCTGGCTCGCCGACAAGATCGAGCAATGGCCGACGGCCAAGCTGGTGCCGTATGCCCGCAACTCGCGCACGCACTCCGATGCCCAGGTCGCCCAGATCGCGGCCTCGATCGCCGAGTTTGGTTTCACTAATCCGATCCTGGCGGGTAGCGATGGCGTCATCGTCGCTGGGCACGGTCGCCTGGCTGCTGCCCTGAAACTCGGCCTGGCCATGGTGCCGGTCGTGGTGCTTGACCACCTGACACCGACCCAGCGTCGTGCTCTGGTGATCGCGGACAACCGCATTGCCGAGAACGCAGGCTGGGACGAAGCTATGCTTCAGGTCGAACTGGCCGCGCTGCAGGATGACCAATTCGATCTGGCCCTGACCGGGTTCGACGCCGATGCCCTGGCTGATCTGCTGGCCGGCGAGGAAACGACCACCGAGGGGGACACCGACGAGGATGCGGTTCCAGATGGTTCTGGCACTGTCGTCTCACGCCCGGGAGATGTCTGGATCTGCGGCGAGCATCGGGTGATTTGTGGTGATGCCACGGATGCCGATGCTTACGCGTCGGTGCTCGGCGACGAGATCGCCGACATGGTGTTCACCGACCCACCGTACAACGTCAATTACGCCAACACGGCCAAGGACAAGATGCGCGGCAAGGATCGCGCGATTCTCAACGACAATCTGGGCGACGGCTTCTACGATTTCCTGCTGGCGGCTCTGACGCCCTCGGTGGCGCATTGCCAGGGTGGAATCTATGTGGCCATGTCATCGAGCGAACTGGATCGATTGCAGGCAGCGTTTCGCGCTGCCGGGGGTCACTGGTCAACCTTTGTCATCTGGGCCAAGAACACTTTTACCCTGGGGCGTGCCGACTACCAGCGCCAGTACGAGCCGATACTCTACGGCTGGCCCGAGGGCGCCGAGCGTCACTGGTGCGGGGACCGAGACCAGGGGGATGTCTGGCAGATCAAGAAACCGCAGAAGAACGATTTGCACCCGACCATGAAGCCGGTGGAACTGGTGGAACGGGCCATCCGCAATTCGAGTCGCCCGGGTGATGTGGTGCTGGATTCCTTCGGTGGGTCAGGCACCACGATGATTGCTGCCCACAAGTCAGGCCGCAAGGCGCGGCTGATCGAGCTGGATCCGAAGTACGTCGATGTGATCGTGCGGCGCTGGCAGGACTATGCCGGGGCGCAGGCTATACGGCAGTCTGATGGCGTTGCGTTCGATGCTCTCTCAGGCAGAGGGGAACTCGGGCAGCAAGTCGCCGCTGGTGATGTCGGCCACGTAGGTGACGTCGCGGAACTCGCCGGGGTTGTCGGCGAGGATGACACCGCCGACTGACTGGATCGCCACGCCGTACTTGCGGCTGAGCTGTGTCAGTTCGGCGATGAACTTGTCGTAGTTGGCTTCGAGTTGCCGAGTGGTGACGACGGCGGCCATGGCGATCTCCTCAGGCTGCTTGGGCTTCGAAGGATTCGTCGGTCACTTCGCAGTGAATCACGAACCCGGTGAGGTAAGGCAGTCCCTTGGGGATGCCGTAGTCCTTGCTGGTCTGGCGGCCAATCGTCCAGCCCATCCACCGCGTCACGGCGGCGTCGATGGCCTGCTGGATCGTGTGGCCCCGCAGCATCTCGTTGAGGACGTCATCCGCAAAGTGGCGTCCGTGGCGGCTGTCGAGGAACAGCCTGACCGATTCGAGGGGCTGGTAGGTGGCGTTGGAGATCGCGGTCATCGCGATCGGCCAGGCGGCTTCGGCGTCGTCGTTCATCGTGCCAAAAAAGCCCCAGGCCTCGTTCTGGGTGGCGGGGATGGTTTGCTTGGTGGTCATCGTTGTCTCCTGGGTTGATCGTTGCGACACCCGTATGAACGCGCTGTTCGATTGAGAAGCCAAGCGCTTTCTGAATCATTTTTCAGGCTTCTACGGCGATGCCCACGTACCGCCCGTAGGCGCTGCCCGAGGGGTCGACGTACAGGGTCTTGCGATTCTCGGCCTTGACTTCGACGACGTGCCGAGTGGCGTGGTCGGGGTACCCGCCCTTGCCGGCCAGCCAGTCGCGATCCTGCAGCAGCGTGTTGGCGAAGACATCGTACTCGGTAGTGGTCAATTCGCGGGTTTCGCTGATCACCACCGGCTCCGGGCGTTCGTCGTAGGGCGTGGCCGCCAGCACCTCCTGCAGGTCGACAGGCTTGCGGGTGAATCGGACACGGAGAGGGTTGGCGTGGTTGTTGATTTCGGTGGTCATGGTGGCTGCTCCTGATTGCGTTGATGACAGTCGTATGAACGCGCTGTTCAATCGGGAAGCCAAGCTTTTTAGTGCATCCCCGCCCGGCGCACCACGTTGAGCCTGGCGAGCACGTCCTCGCTGAAGTCGAAGCCATCGAGGCGATTGAGCCCTTCGCGTTCGAGTATCCGCCAACGGGCGGCGTCGCTTTCAGCCCGGCGTAGCTCGTCGCCGATCTGATCGAGGTACAGGTTCTCCTCGTCGGTGAGGCGACGCGGTTCGGCCTTGAGGCTTTCGAGGATGGTGATGAGTTTCAGCATCGGGGCATCCTCCTGTCACGCGATGCGGTAGATGCGCTCGCCGCCCTCGGGCTTTTCCGAGGTGATGGTGAGTCCGAGTTTCTTCTTGAACGCCCCGGCAAAGGTGCCGCGCACCGTGTGCGCCTGCCAGCCCGTGGCCGTGCAGATCTGGTTGATGGTGGCCCCTTCCGGGCGTTGCAGCATCTGGATCACCGTGGCCTGCTTGCTGTTCTCGCGGGTGCGGGGCTTGCCCTCGACGCCGACCTTGAGCAGTCGCTTGGCCGCCTCTTGTTTTTCTTGCGCCCAGTTGGCCTCTGCGGCCGACACGGCGGCCTCGACCTCGGGGTCGGGGTGAATGGTGGCCGGCGTCGGCCGGGCGCGCCCCAGGGCGTCGTAGCCCTCGGCGGCGACGAACCAGTCGGTGCTGTCGCGGGTAATCAGGGCCCTGTTGAACAGGCCCTCCAGCACCTTGGTGCGGGCACCGCCTTTGATGTTGTCGGGGAACCATTCGATCTTGCCGCCGGTGTGCTCGATCGCATAGGCGAGGATCGCGTGCTGGGCAGGGGTCAGTTGCATGGTGGCCATTTGATGCTCCTTCGTGGTGGTTGATGGTGTGGTCATGAACGCGCTGTTCGGAAGTAAAGCCAAGCGTTTTCCGCTTCTTTTTCAGCCCTGTTTCGCGGCCTGCCGGCCTGCCTCGTAGGCCGCCATCAGGGCGCTCTTGACGCCCCAGACGCTGACCTCGTGGAAGTCCATCCGGTCGCTGTTGCGGGTTTCCAGGGTTTCGATGAACAGGTGATCCAGCGCGATTTGCTGCATCTGCTGGTCGAGGGTTTTGGCGGCTTGCTTGGTCATGGTCGTCTCCTTGGCTTGGTGTTGATGGCGATTGCATTCAGGCGCTGTTCGAACAGGAAGCCAAGCTCTTTCTGCCTGGCTTCGCAGATTTATTTGCGCCCTGCCTTGAGTGCCTGGATGCCCTCGTGGGCGAGCGTCAGGGCTGCGGTCTGAAACGCGATGTGCGCCACCCCGGGTGCGTCCTTGGCGTCATCGATCAGCTCGTCGATCACCGCCCTCGACTTGGCGCGCATCGCCGCGCAGGCGGCATCGAGTTCCGTGGTGCTCGCGGTGCGCACGTCCGGATAAAGGCGTACCAGCATGGTCAGGGCGGCATCGGCCAGCTTCTTGCCAAGGGTGTCCAGTTTGTCGGCGTACATGTTTGTCTCCCGCGATGTGGTTGATGGTGATGGCATGAACGCGCTTCTGTGGAGGAAAGCCAAGCTCTGAATCGCGACGTTGGAGAACCTCTGCGATGGGCTTGATGTAGATCATGGGTCTGTCGATACGCGCTTACGCCCGGCATCGCGGCGTCTCTCACGTGGCGGTCAAGAAGGCGATCGATAGCGGGCGCATCACGCCCGAGGCCGATGGCACCCTCGACCCGCAACGGGCTGACGCCGAATGGGCCAAGAACACCGAAGCGCCGCGTGCGGGCACTCGCGCCAGGCCCGTCCGGGCCGCCGTGCCGCAGGAGACCGCAGCCAGCGCGCCCGCAGGCGACACCCACACTGCCTTGCCCACCGGCGGCGCGTCCCTGCTGCAGGCGCGCACGGTCAACGAGGTGGTCAAGGCGCAGACCAACAAGGTGCGCCTGGCGCAGCTCAAGGGGGAACTGGTCGACCGGGCACAAGCCATCGCCCACGTATTCAAGCTGGCGCGGGCCGAACGGGAGGCGTGGATCAACTGGCCGAATCGCATCACGCCGATCCTCGCGGCGGAACTGGGCATCGATGAGCACACCCTGTTCGTGGCGCTCGACGTCGCCGTGCGTGTGCATCTGGAGGAACTGGGTGAGTTTGTACCGAAGGTGGACGGATGACGGCGGACGACTACGAAGGGGCACTTGAGATCGAACGTGCCTGGCGCGAAGGGCTGCGGCCCGATCCACGCCTGACCGTATCCGAATGGGCCGAGCGCTACCGGATGCTCTCGACCAAGGAGTCGGCCGAGCCCGGGCGCTGGCGTAATGCGCGCACGCCCTATCTGCGCGAGATCATGGACTGCCTGTCCCCGGCATCGCCGGTGGAACGCGTCGTGCTCATGAAAGGCGCGCAGGTGGGCGGCACGGAACTGGGCCTCAACTGGGTGGGCTATGCCATCCATCACGCACCCGGCCCGATGATGATCGTCTGGCCGACGACCGAGATGGCGCAGAGGAACTCCAAGCACCGCATCGATCCTCTCATCGAGGAGTCGCCGGTGCTCAAGGACATCATCGCCCCGCCCAGGAGCCGGGACTCCGGCAACACGGTGCTGATGAAGGAGTTTCGCGGCGGCGTGCTGGTGATGACCGGGGCCAACTCGGCCGTGGGCCTGCGCTCGATGCCGGTGCGCTACCTCTTTCTCGACGAGGTGGATGCCTATCCGCTGGATGTCGATGGCGAGGGTGATGCGATCCACCTGGCTGAAGCGCGCACCCGGACGTTTGCGCGGCGCAAGATTCTGTTGGTGTCCACGCCCACCATCGCGGGGGCGAGCATCATCGAGCGGGAATACGAGGCGTCCGACCAGCGACGCTACTTCGTGCCGTGTCCGCATTGTGGGCACCGCCAGTGGCTGAGGTTCGAGAGGCTGCGCTGGGAGCGTGGGCAGCCGGAAACCGCCGCCTATCTATGCGAATCCTGCGAAGCGGCGATTGCCGAGCATCACAAATCCCAGATGCTGGAACTTGGGGAATGGATGGCGCAAGGAATAGGAACGAGCGCCGGGTTTCACCTGTCCAGCCTTTACAGCCCCTGGCGCAAGTGGCGCGAGATTGCAGCGTCGTGGGAGAAGTCCGCCATGTCGGAGAGCCGCTCGGTGGCGACCATCAAGGCGTTCAAGAACTCCGAACTGGGCGAGGCCTGGGTCGAGGAAGGCGAAGCGCCGGACTGGCAGCGCCTGCTGGAACGGCGCGAGGACTATTCGCTGGGCAGCGTGCCTGAGGGCGGCCTGCTTCTCACGGCCGGGGCCGACGTGCAGAAGGATCGCATCGAAGTCTCCATCTGGGCCTTCGGGCGCGGCAAGGAATCGTGGCTCGTCGAGCATCGCGTGTTGATGGGCGACACCGCCCGCGACGCGGTGTGGAAACATCTCGGTGAACTGGTCGCCGAGACCTGGACACACGCGTCCGGCGCGCGGCTGCCGCTCGCCCGGTTGGCGCTCGATACCGGCTTCGCCACGCAGGAGGCCTATACCTTCGTGCGACTGGCCCGCGATCCCCGCGTGATGGCGGTGAAAGGTTCGGCCAAGGGCGCGGCACTGGTGGGCACGCCGACGGCGGTGGACGCCACGACCGGCGGCAAGAAACTGCGCCGGGGCATCAAGCTGTTCACCGTCGCGGTCGGCATCGCCAAGCTGGAGTTCTACAACAGCCTGAGGAAGGTGCCGGAGGTGGCCGAGGATGGGGTCACGATTCGTTACCCCACCGGCTTTGTCCATCTGCCCAAGGTGGATGCAGAGTACCTGCAGCAACTGTGCGCCGAGCAGTTGATCACCCGGCGCGACCGAAACGGCTACCCGGTGCGCGAATGGCAGAAGATGCGCGAGAGGAACGAGGCGCTCGACTGCTATGTGTATGCCCGTGCGGCGGCGAGTGCTGCCGGCCTCGACCGCTTCGAGGAGCGGCACTGGCGCGAACTGGAACGGCAGCTTGGGCTGTCGCCGCCTGGCGACCCCGATCCGCAAATCGAACAACCCACTGAGGCCACCCAACGCGGTGGCCTCGCTGTTTCTGGAACCCCGAGAACGGGCCGGCGCGTCATTCGCAGCCGCTGGTTCAACTGATCACACCCCCACTGGAGAACCCCACCATGAGTCTGCAAACCCAACTCAACAGCTTCGTCCTGCGCGTCGCCGAGGAATTCAACACCGTCAAGGGTCGCACCGGCACGCTGACCGCGCTGACCACCACCGACAAGTCGAGCCTGGTCGCGGCAATCAACGAACTGAAGGCCGCGATTATCACGGCGGTGGCCATTGACGACCTGCAGGTATCGACGACCACCACGTATTCGTCGAACAAAGTGGTCACCTTGCTCGATGCGCTGAAGGCCGACATTCTGGGCGGTGCCGATCCCGCCTACGACACCCTGCTCGAACTCCAGCAAGCGTTGCAGAACGACCAGACCGGCATCGCCGCGCTGACCGCTGCCATCGACAAGCGCGTGCGCTTCGATGCGGCGCAAACGCTGACGGTGCCCGAGCAACAGCAGGCCCGCGACAACATCGGTGCGGTCGCAGCCACCGACATCGGCGACACCACCACCGATTTCGTGGCGATCTTCAACGCGGCCCTGGTGTAAGTGATGAGCCTCGTCGCGCAACTGTCGGCGCTCGTCACCCGCATCGGCACCGAGATCAAGGGGCTGATTCGTCCAGACCATCCTGGTCTGGCCCGGGCCTGGGCGAATTTCGGCTACGTGGGTGGGGCGGTGCAGCTTCGCGCCGCCTACAACGTCGCCTCGGTGACCCGCTTGGGAACGGGCCGCTACCGGATCGACTTCGAGACGTCGTTTCCGGATGCTAAGTACTGCTGGATCGCCACCGGCCGCAGCAACACCGCGACCGGAACCATCCGTTTCGCGGCGGCACGTGGCACGACCGACGGCAAGACCGCCGACTCCCTGGAACTGGTCTGCACCAGTGCAGCAGCGTCGCTGGCTGACACGCCAGAGATCAGCCTGGTGGTCTATCGATGAGCATCCCGACCTACACCGAAGCCCAGTTACAGGCTCTGCGCGATAGCTTGGCCCGTGGCGAGAAGCGCGTCACCTTCGGCGACAAGACGGTCGAGTACCGCACCGTCGAGGAACTGAAGCAGGCCATCGCCGAGGTCGAGGCCGCGATGCACAAGGATGCCGTTTCCACTGGCCTGTATCCGCGTGCGCCGCGCCAGATCCGCGTGACCACCGGGAAGGGTTTCTGATGGGCTGGATCGGAACCATCAAACGCCGCGTCTTCGGTGGTACGCCCACCTACGACGGCGCAGGCCTTGGCCGGCGCACACTCGCCTGGACGGTGGCCAATCCCGGAGCGGTGGCGGCACTCGCCTACACGCAGGAGCAGTTGCGCGCCAAGAGCCGCGACCTCGTGCGGCGCAACGCCTGGGCTGCCGCCGGCATCGAGGCCTTCGTTGCCAACGCCATCGGTACCGGCATCAAGCCGCAGAGCATGGTGGAGGACGCGTCCCAACGCGAAACCATCCAACGCTTGTGGTGGGACTGGTGCGAGGCGGCCGATTCAGCGGGGCTCACCGATTTCTACGGGCTACAGTCGCTTGCCTGTCGGGCCATGCTGGAGGGCGGCGAGGCGATCGTGCGACTGCGCTGGCGGCGTCCCGAGGACGGGCTGCCGGTGGCGCTGCAAATCCAGGTGCTGGAGTCTGAGCATCTGCCGCTGGCGATGAACCGGGAGCTTGCGAACGGTAACGTCATCCGTGCCGGGATCGAGTTCGACCGACTGGGACGGCGGGTCGCCTACCACCTGTATCGATCGCACCCGAACGATGGCGGTCTCGCACCCATGTCCGGGGCGGGCGGCATTGACACCGTGCGGGTGGATGCAGCCGAGGTGATCCACTTGTTCCGGCCGCTGCGTCCTGGCCAGATCCGGGGCGAACCGTGGCTCGCCCGGGCGCTCGTGAAGCTCAACGAGCTCGACCAGTACGACGACGCCGAACTGGTGAGGAAGAAGACCGCCGCGATGTTCGCCGGTTTCATCACGCGCCTGGCACCCGAAGACAACCTGATGGGCGAAGGTCTATCGGACGCCAATGGCGTGGCTTTGGCTGGGCTGGAGCCCGGCACGCTGCAGATTCTGGAGCCGGGCGAGGACATCAAGTTCTCGGCGCCCGCCGATGTCGGCAGTTCCTACGCCGAGTTCATGCGTCAGCAGTTCCGGGCTGTGGCGGCCGCCATGGGCATCACCTACGAGATGCTCACCGGCGACCTCACCCAAGTTAACTATTCCTCGATCCGCGCCGGCCTACTGGAGTTTCGCCGTCGCTGCGAGGTGATCCAGCACGGCGTGATCGTGCATCAGTTGTGCCGACCGATCTGGCGTGCCTGGATGGATCAGGCAGTGCTCGAAGGTTCGCTGACGCTCCCTGGATTCAGCCGTCGTCGGCGTGAGTACCAAGTGGCCAAGTGGATCCCGCAGGGCTGGCAGTGGGTCGACCCGCAGAAGGAGTTCAACGCCATGAAGCTCGCCATCCGCGCCGGCCTCACCAGTCGCTCGGAGGCGATCTCGGCCTACGGCTACGACGCCGAGGATGTCGATCGGGAGATCGCGACTGACAACGCCCGCGCCGATGCGCTGGGCCTCGTCTTCGATTCCGATCCACGGCATGACCAGGCACCGGCGGTCGCGCCGCCTCCACCAACCGAACAACCCACGGAGTAATTCATGCTGCCACATCTCGCCTCCCGCATCTTCGGGACGCCGTTGCTTGTCCATCGCGCCAAGCTCGACGTGATCCTGTCCGCCCTCGGGCCACGATTGGGGATCGACAGCCCGATCCCTGCCGATGCCAAGGAACTGCTGGCGGCAGTACCCGCACCCCGTCCGAACATGCAAGGTGCTGTCGGCATTGCCGTGATCCCGATCCATGGCACGCTGGTGAAGCGCACCTTGGGGTTGGAGGCGGCTTCGGGGCTCACGAGCTACCAGGACATCGGCGCGATGCTCGATGCGGCGCTGGCCGACCCCAGTGTCACCGGCATCCTGTTGGATGTCGATTCGCCGGGTGGTGAGGCTTCCGGCAGCTTCGAACTCGCCCGCCGCGTGCGCGAGGCCACCGCCGTGAAACCCATATGGGCCGTGGCCAACGACGCCGCCTTCTCGGCCGCCTACGCCATCGCATCGTCTGCCGAACGCATCCTCGTCACCGAAACCGGTGGCGTCGGCTCGATCGGCGTGATTGCGCTGCACATCGACCAGTCGGTGAAGGACGCCAACGACGGCTACCGCTACACCGCGATCACGGCGGGTCGGCACAAGAACGATTTCTCGCCCCACGAACCGCTCACCGACACCGCGAAGAGCGAACTCCAGTCCGAGGTCGACCGCCTCTACGACATCTTCGTCGGCCACGTGGCCGCCATGCGCGGATTGCCGGAGATGGCCGTGCGCGCCACCGAGGCCGCTCTGTACTTCGGCCCGAACGCCACGGCGGCCGGTCTTGCCGATGCCGTCGGCACGCTGGAGGCAACGCTCACTGAATTCTCGATTTACCTCAGCTCCCGCAGCCGCAAACCGCCTCAGGCTCGGGCAGTCGTTCGAACCGAGGCGGCAAGCCCCCTTAAGGAGGATGCAATGCATGACCAAGAAGCTGTTCCTGAAATGATCGGCGTCGACGCTGCCGCAGTCATGGTGGCTGAGGCCCGCCGCGAAGTCACCCAATCCGCCCAAGCCATCGCCGAGTTATGCCTGATCGCCGGCTGCCCCGACAAGGCCGCCGCCTTCATTGCGGAAGGCAAGAGTGAAGCGGATGTGCGCCGAGTGCTTTGTGAGGCTAAGGCCGCACGATCCGAGGCGACGCCCATCCATTCCACCATCACGCCGGAAGCCGGCACCGAAACCCCCGAGCGACCCGAGGCATCACCCGTGGTCGCCGCCGTCAAGAAACTCATCCACAAGGAGTAAGACATGCCCTCGATCACCCAAGCCAAGAACCTCGGCGATCTCCTGAAGTACGAGGCACCGAATCTCTATTCCCGCGAGGCCGCGACGGTCGCCGCCGGACAGAACCTGCAACTCGGCACCGTGCTCGGCAGGAAGACCGCCGACGGCAAGCTGTATGCGCTGGCACCGGCCGCTACCGACGGCACCGAAACCGCCGTGGGCGTGCTCGCCACCGATACCGACGCGACGCTGATCGATCGGGACGACGCCATCGCGGTGGCCCGTCACGCCATCGTCGCGCGCAACGCCCTGATCTGGCCGGCTGGCATCACCGCGCCACAGAAGGCCACCGCCGAAGCGCAACTCGTCGCCCTCGGCATCCTGGTGCGCGACGCAGCGTAAGCAGCCCCTCTCATCCCCCCGTAAACCCGCCACACGGCGGGTTTCGTTTTTTGGAGATCCAAAATGCAAAACCCGTTCGACAACCCCGGCTTCTCGATGGCAAGCCTCACCACGGCCATCAACCTCATCCCCAACCGCTACGGCCGCATCGAGCAGTTGGGTCTGTTTCCGGCCAAGCCGGTGCGCACCCGGCAGATCATCGTCGAGGAGTACGCCGGGCGACTGAACCTCCTGCCGACGAAAGCGCCGGGCTCGCCGGGCACCGTGGGCGAGCGCGGCACCCGCACCCTGCGTTCCTTCGTCATCCCGCACATTCCGCACGACGACGTGGTGCTGCCCGAGGAAGTGCAGGGCATCCGCGCATTCGGCTCCGAAACCGAGATGGAGGCGATTGCCGGCGTGATGGCGCGTCACCTGGAAACCATGCGCAACAAGCACGCCATCACCCTGGAACACCTGCGCATAGGCGCACTCAAGGGCCAAATCCTGGATGCCGACGGCAGCACCATCTACGACCTCTACGCCGAGTTCGGTCTGTCGCAGACGACGATCAACTTCGATCTCGCCAACGCCAACAGTGACATCAAGGGCCACTGCTACGACGTGCTCGCCGAAATCGAGGACAACCTCAAGGGTGAGTTCATGACCGATGTGCACGTGCTCTGCTCGCCCCAGTTCTTCCGGGCGCTGACTACCCACAAGACGGTCAAGGAGGCCTACACCAACTGGCAGCAAGGGGCCATTCTGATCAACGACGTGCGCTCCGGCTTTACCTTTGGCGGCATCACCTTCGAGGAGTATCGCGGCCAGGCGAGCGACATCAACGGCACGGTGCGCAAGTTCATCGCCCCGGGCGAGGCGCATGCCTTCCCCCTGGGCACGGTCGACACCTTCGGCACCTACTTGGCCCCGGCCGACTTCAACGAGACGGTCAACACCCTCGGCCAGCCGCTCTATGCCAAGCAGGAACCGAGGAAGTTCGAGCGTGGCACGGATCTGCACACCCAGTCGAACCCGCTGCCGATGTGTCACCGCCCCGGTGTGCTGGTGAAGCTGACGAGCGCCTGATGGTAGGCGTGGCTGATCTGTACGACGCGGCCGCCCGCGCCGGACTGCTCACCCCCGTCAAGGTCGGCACCCTGATCGTCGAGTGCGGTTTCCGCGCACCCGACGAGACGGTGCTCGATGGCCTGGCGCTCTCCCGCGATTACGAGATCGAGTTCCCGGCCGAGCGCCTGCTGCTCGTCGTCGGGGACACGGTCGAGATCGCCGGCCAGCCTTACCGCGTGCGGGAGGTGATTGCCTTGCGGGACGGGAACGAGTGCCGGGCGCGTCTGGCTCGGTTGTGAGCCGATCAGGGGCCGATCTTGATCCAGCGGTTCCAGAGCATGCGACTGATGGTGGCATTCACAGCCTGGCGGTCGAAGCGCTCTGGATCGAAATCCAGTCCGGCCCACTCCTGGATGGCTTTGGTTTCGTCGCCGTAGGGGTCGTCGTCCAACCGATCCAGAAAGTCCTGGTAGCCGCCTGGACCGCCTGCATCATCGGGCGGGCAGGCGCGCTCGCCAACCTCGACCCAGGCAAAGCCGTCATCGCTCGGGGTCGGCTTAACGTCCTTGATGGCCTCGACCGTGATGCGGTGCAGCCAACCGTCGCCGAAGTCGTAGAGATAGTCGCAGGTATCTCCCTCGGCCAGCAGTTGGTTGAGGCGGTACTTCTTCTCGTCGAGTACTTCCCAGCCGGGGTCGGTGAACTCGGGATCCGGAACACCGTAATGCTTGCCGCGTATCTCGAACTTGTGCAGGTGGGAATCCGACCAGCCCATGGCCGCCTGAAGGATGTGGTGCAAGGCATCGAGCCGCGTGCGGCCATCGAGGTGGATGCGGCGCCAGATGGACGGCTGGATACCCATGAGCTCGACGTGCAGGACGTAGTGGTCGGGCGTTGACTGACTGCTGCGGTGTTTCTTGGTTTTGGTTTGCGTTGCCAAACAGCATCTCCCTTTATCGATTTCATTGTATCGGAGTCCCTATGCCCCAATCCAGGCGCGAGCAGATTGTTCGCGAAATCCTCGCGCGCGTCGCAGCGGCGGTAACGCCCATTGTCGTGTTGCGCCAGCCCGTCACGGCTATCCCGCGCGAGAAGACGCCGGCCCTCGTCGTCACTGTCGAATCGGATACCCCGGTCAAACGCGCCAACGACCGCATGGAGCGCGATCTCATTGTGCGGGTCACCGGTTTTGCACGCGATCCGGTCGACGGTTATGCCGTGGCAGACGACATCGTCTGCCGGGCGCACGCTGCACTGATGGCCGATCCAGCGCTCGGCGATCTGGCGCTCGGTATCGCCGAGATGGAAGCGGACTGGCAGGTAGAGGACGCCGACATGGAGGCCGTCGCCATTCCTGCGACTTACCGCATCACTTATCGCACATTCGTTACCGACCTCACCAGTAAAGGATAAATCCCATGCATCGAATCGAACTCCTTATGACCCACACCCATGCCAACGAAGTCCATTTCGCCGGTCACGTGATTGATGTGGATGAGATCACCGCCCGCTGGCTCATCGAGAAGGGTGTCGGCAAACCCGTCGACGAGTCGCCAGCGGTGAAAGAGACAGCCGTCGGTACGGCAGCCATACCTGAAACCCAATCCAAGCGCCAAGCAAAGGAGTAACCCGCCATGGCCTATTTTTCCGGACAAGGTCGCGTCTTCATCGGCGCGCGTGATACCAACGGCAACCCGCAGGGGTTGGTTTTCGTCGGTAACGTGCCCGACCTCAAGGTGTCGCTCTCGGTGGAAACCCTGGAACACCAGGAATCTCAATCCGGCCAGCGACTGACCGACCTGCAACTGATCAAGACCAAGAAGGGCGAGTTCGCCTGCACGCTGGAAGAATTGATCCAGACCAACCTCGAACTGTCTCTCTACGGATCCACGACGACGGTCACCAGCGGCACGGTGACCGACGAGCCGGTCATCGCCACAGCGGAACTCGGCAAGCTCTACCTGCTCGGCAAACAGAACGTTTCCAGCGTGGTCATCAAGGCCGGCGCGACGACGGTCACCAACACCAAGTACACCGTCAATGCCAAGCACGGCTCCATCCAGTTCACCGACCTCACCGGCGTCACCGGGACGATCACCGCCAGCTACAGCTACGGTGCCTCCAGCGCCACCGCAATGTTCACGCAGCCCCTGCCCGAGCGTTGGGTGCGCTTCGAGGGACTCAATACCGCCGACAGCAACAAGGAAGTGGTGATCGACCTCTACCGTGTCGCCATCAACCCAGCCAAGGATTTGTCGGTGATCGGCACCGACCTGATGAAATTCGAGCTGTCGGGCCAGGTGCTTGCCGATCTCACCAAGCCGGCCGCCGGGGCGCTCGGCCAATTCGGTCGGATAGTGCTGCTGTGATGGACAACGACACATTCGCGGTGTTGCCGCCGATGCCCGTGTTCGTTGAGATCGCGGGCGAGCGCATCGATCTCACGCCGCTCAAAGTGGGCGAAGTGCCGGCATTCGCCCGGGCAGTCCAACCCATCGCCGCCAGCCTCTCGGCTTCGCCCGACTGGTTGGCGCTACTGGCGGATCATGGCGAGGCCGTCATCGAGGCGATTGCTATCGCTTCGCGCCGTCCGCGCGACTGGCTTGCGAGCCTCGATCTTGACGAGGCTGTGCGCCTGGCCGAATCCGTGTTCGAGGTGAATGCCGATTTTTTTATCCGGCGCCTGTTGCCGAGCGTGACGCAGGCAGCGGCGCGGATCGGGCAGACCCTCGAACGCCAGATACCTGGAGCAATGCCATCCAACGATTGATCGGCGCGGGTCACGCCTACGGCGACATCCTTGACTACACGCTGGCACAAACCGATGCGTTTCTTGCCGCCATCGACCGCCAGGAGTCCCGGCAACTGGCGAATCTCCTGTCGGTGACCGCGACCGGCAGTCAAGGCAGTAGTGAGTCGTTGCGTCGAATGTTGAAGGCGCTGTCGTGCTGAAGCTCTCCCTGATCACCACCGGTCTGCTGGATAAGTCCAAGCTCGACGCCTGGTCAAAGCAGAAGCAGGCTGCCATCCACAAGGCGGTCGCGGCCGGAATGCAGTCGGGTGGCAAACCCGTGACCGATGCTGTGCGCAGCAGGATGAATGCCGAATTCACGGTCAGGAAGCCGGCGTTCGTGAAGTCGCTGCGCGCCAAGGTCTACGACCGTGATCCGGACAGGTTGCCGGCGCTGCTCATCGGATCGCGGATTCCGTGGCTGGGCATCCATGTCCGGGGCGGCACCCTTTCGGGCCGGATGCTGATTCCGCTGCTGCCCGAGCATCAGCGCATCGGGCGTAAGGCATTCCGGCGCGTGATCGATGGTCTGCTGCGCACCGGCAATGCCTACTTCATCCAGAAGGGCGGCAAGGTCATTCTGATGGCCGAGGTCATCAAGGAAAACCAGAGCGAGTTGCGCCGCTTCAAGCGCGCCGAGCGGAGCCGCACTGGCGCGAAGTCGATCAAGCGCGGCACAGAAATTCCGATTGCCGTGCTGGTGCCGAAAGTCACCTTGAAACGCCGCTTCGATCTGGAGGGCGCAGTGCGCGGCCAATTGCCCGTCCTGGCCAGCGCCATCGAAAAGCAACTGAACAAGATTTGAGAGAGATGAATCCGTCGTGACCCAGGATCGCGCCCAACTGCTGATCACCGCCGTCGACCAGACCCGCTCGGCCTTCGACTCCATTCGGGGCAATCTGGCCAAGCTTGGTGACGAGTCGAATCGGGTCAAAGGGCTGCTCGCCGGCCTCGGCGTCTCTCTTTCGATCACCGGGTTTGCCACGATGATCAAGAGCGCCATCGACGCGGCGGATCATCTGAACAAGCTCTCGCAGAAGGTCGGCATCTCCGTCGAGGCACTGTCCACCTTGCGCTTCGCCGCCCAGTTGTCGGATGTGAGCCTGGAAACCCTGCAGAAGGGCATCAAGGGCCTGTCCCAGAACATCACCGAAGCCAACACCGGGGTCGGCGACGGCGCGCAGGTGTTCGAGGCCTTGGGTGTCTCCGTCAAGAACGCCGACGGCAGCATGAAGTCCACCGAGGCCGTGCTGCTGCAAGTGGCCGATGTCTTTGCCAACCTGGAGGATGGCGCGGTCAAGACGGCGCTGGCCGTAAAGCTCTTCGGCAAGAGCGGCATGGACATGATCCCGTTCCTGAATCAGGGGGCGGCCGGCATCAATCAGCTGACCGCCGAGGCCGAGCGGCTTGGCCTGAAGCTCACCACCGAGACGGCACGGTCGGCGGAAGCCTTCAACGACAATCTCACGGCGCTCAAGGCATCAAGCTCCTCGCTCGGCATTGCCCTGGCCCGCGACTTTCTGCCGGAACTGACCAACATCACCAATGCCATGCGCGAGGCGGCCAATGAGGCCGGAACGCTGAAGGCGTTGTGGGTTGGCTTGGGCGGTGTCGGCAATCTGATCTTCAACGGTACCGAGATCAAGCAAGCCCGCGACGAGGTCGCGCGGATTCAGGAGTTGGTCGACTCGACCCGCAAGAAGGTCGACTCTGGCCGCGCCCCGGTGCCGTTCATGCCTTTCGACGTCAAATTCAACGACGCGGCGATGGCGACGCTGCGCAAGAACCTGGCCCAGTGGGAGCAGGAACTGGCGGCGGCCAAGCAACGGCTGGACGCGCTGACCAGCCCGAAGCGCCCCGAGGAAAAGACCCCGACCGGCAAGCCGACCGAGGACATGCAGCGGATCGCCTGCGTTGTCTCCGGCGGCCAGTGGGTCAATGGCAAGTGCGAGAAGAAGGCTGCTGGCGGTGCCGAGAAGGATACGACCGGCGCGCAACTGGCCGTAGTCAAGGCGCAGGCCGAGTCGGAGTTCAAGGTCTTGAAGGAAGGACTCGACCTGCAGAAATCGGCGCTGGATCGCGCGCTCGACGACCGTCTGGTGTCGATCCGCGACTACTACGCCCGCAAGACGCAGATCGAGCAGCAGGCCATCGATCAGGAACTGGCGGCCAAGCAGCAGGAACTGGCAGCCCAATCGGCTGTGGCGGTCGGCGGCAAGGACGAGGCGCAGCGCCTGCGCGCCAAGGCCGAGGTCAAGAAGCTGGAAGGCGAGATCACCGTGCTCAACATGAAGCGCGGCGAGGTCGAAGTGGCCAATGCTCATGCGGCGGCCAAGGCCGAAAAGGAACTGGCCGACGAGCTCGCCCGCGTGCGCGACCGCTTGGCTGAAGTGCGCGGCGGTGCGGGCGGTGACGTCACCCGGGCGCGCCTGGAACGTGAGTATCAGCCGCTCATCGAGAAACTGCAGCGCGTGGGCGACACCGCTGGCGTGGCGGACGTCGGTCGCCTGATCAACGTCGAAGCGGATCTCGCCGAACTCGGCAAACTCGAACGCCAGTACCAGACCGTCACCGAGCGCATGGCCATCCGCGAGCGGGAACTGCAGGTTCAGAAGGATGCCGGCATGCTCACCGAGTCGCAGATGCGGCGTGGCGTGCTCGAACTGCACCAGCAGACCGCTGCCGAAGTGGAAGGTCTGATCCCGAAGATGCAGGAACTGGCCGCCGCCACCGGATCGGAGGAGGCCATCAACCGGGTGGCTCGCCTCAAGGTGGAAGTGGCCGGCCTGAAGACGGCGGCCGACGATGTCGCCACGCGCATCAATGGCGATGTGGAAAATGCCTTTGCCACGATGTTCGAGCAGATCGGTTCGGGCGCGAAATCGGCCAAGGATGCCTTTGGCGATTTCGCCCGCTCCGTGATCTCGGCCATCAACCGCATCGCCGCGCAGAAGCTCGCCGAGGAATTGTTCGGCGGGATGAGCAAGGGCGGCGGCGGCTTGGGTGGCCTGATCTCGGGCCTGTTTCAATGGGCCGGCTTCGCATCGGGTGGCTACGTGACCGGGCCGGGCACCACGACATCGG
The DNA here is from genome assembly GCA_964452995.1 of uncultured Thiobacillus sp. Taxonomy (GTDB): domain Bacteria; phylum Pseudomonadota; class Gammaproteobacteria; order Burkholderiales; family Thiobacillaceae; genus Thiobacillus. The sequence goes on along the minus strand of CAYVOR010000010.1, from coordinate 5,274 downwards.
ATTCCATTCCGGCACGACTGTCCGCCGGGGAGTACGTCCTGCGTGCCGAAGCCGTGCGCCGGGTGGGCGTGGACTTTCTGCACGCCCTGAACGGCGGCTTGTTCGGGCCGCGCTGGTCCGGGCCCCGCCTGGCCTTCGCCGAGGGCGGCTTGGTGCCGGATGTTGCCCAAGCCCCGGCTGCCGCACCGTCGCAAGCGGTGCGCATCGTCAACGTCATCGATCCCGGCATGGCGGCCGACTATCTGAATTCCGCCGCTGGGGAAAAAACCATTCTCAACGTGCTCTCGCGCAACGGTTCCGCCGTGCGGGAATTGCTGAGGTAAGCCATGGCTTTTACCAGTGGTACCGCCACCGACTATCTCGACCTGCTGAACCGGCTCAAGCAGTTCGTCACCCAGGACATGCTGCCGGCCAACGAGCGCTGGTCGGTGCTGCGCTGGGTGCCGGGACCGCCCGCCGAACTGGTGCTGCAGGGACCAGGACTCGCCGGCACTGACCAGATCAACGTCGGCATCCTGTCCGAGGCCGGCGCGGACTACGGCAACTGGAAATTGCGCGGCTTCGTCGGCTGGAATGCGGCGCAGACCTTCGACGGCCAGTACAACCCGAGCGGCACGTTCTACGCGCTGCTGATGGCGTCCGCCATGCCCTACTGGATCGTCGCCAACGGCCGCCGCATCGTGATGGTGGCCAAGACCGGTACCTACTACGAGATGATGCATCTGGGCCTGTTCCTCCCCTACGCCACGCCCGGCCAGTACCCATACCCGCTCCTGGTCGGCGGCACCTACAACGGCTCGACGCGCTGGAGCAATTCGTACCAATACCGCAATCACCTGCCCAAGTCGTCTGGGTATTCGGGCGCGTACTACGCGCCGACCGGGGTCTGGACCGGGGTGTCGGCAATGTGGCCGAGCAGTTGGGGCAGCAATACCCGAGAGTGCCCAGACGGCTCCTACCCGCTGCTGCCTTTCATTCTCGCCGGGCTCGGCGAAATGGACGGCTGCTACTGCGTGCCCGGCTACGCCAACGCCGTGGAGAACATCATCAGCGTCGGCGGCGTCGATCATCTGGTAGTGCAGGACGTGTATCGCACCGGCTACAGCGACTACTGGGCCTTGAAGCTCGCGTGAGGTAAGCGATGGCATTTCAATCCGGCATTACCACCTCGGCGAACGACCTCCTCGACAAGATCCGGCTCTTCGCCACCGGCTCCTGCGGCTACACGCAGTTGATGTATCAGGCGGACGCCGGCTACTACCGTCTGCACCTGCAACACGCGGCGACCGGCCAGTACGTCCATCTGCATTCCTACGCGAGCTACGTCGCCTGGTACGGTTCGACCAGTTTCAACAGCGGTCTGGCCTACGGATCGCAGACCGTCGCCTCGGGTTCGTACTCCCTGACCCAGTTGTCGGGCAGCGCCGAGTATTTCCTCTTCGGCGGCGACGGCTGGTGCTACTGCGTCGTGCAGACGGCGAGCACCACCTACGCGCCGATCATCTTCGGCGCGATCACCAAGACGTGCACCTTCACCGGCGGAGCCTTCCTGTCGGACACCTACAGCACCTACGTGCGGGCCGACATCGACGGCAACACCAACAAGTGGAAGGTGGGCACCTCGGGCGTGGATGCCGTGCGGGCCTTCTACAGCGCGACGACACGCCAGCTCGACAGCTACTCGCCCATCGCCTTCAACGGGGTGACGCCTCTCTATCCCTGCACGGTCGAAGTCGGTCGCCCGACGCCCAGCTACTTCTACTCGATGATGGGCTACGCACCCGGGGTGCGCCTGCTGAGGATGAACGGGCAGTACGTCAACAAGGACATCGTCACGCTGGGCGGCAACGACTGGATGGTCTTCACCATGAGCTACGGCGGTTACGCCTTCCTGAAATGACCACCTACGCTGGAGCCATCCTGCCATCCGGGCTGCCGTCCGATCCCACCTATGGCGCGGCCTACAAGTTCCTGCCGGCACCCCTGACGCTGCCGTACCCGAGTACCTTGGCCAGCAATCCGCCCAGTGCCGGCGCGCTGACCAACAACCTGCCGGTCGCCGAGATCGTGTCGACCTTCGCGGGGAACGTGGTTCGTCAGTTCGAGCAGGACTGGTATCACCACGTCCATCTGTTGCCAGCCAAGATCGCGCTGGGCAACCTGCTGTCGACGCAGATCCGCCAAGTCGAGGTGTGGAACGCGCACTTCGCCCCCAAGACCTTGTCGGCGGTTGTTGGCGAGAACGACGGCGGCATTACGCTCGCTGCCCCGGCCAATCCGCCGACGACCTACGGAATGCTGGAGTCGCGTCTGCACAACGTCTCGGTGAGCCTCGACGGGCCGCCGGTGATCGAGGCGAGTTTCACGTTCCAGTTTCCCGGCGAGGCACCGACCCTGTCGATCTCCGGTCGGCGGGTGGTGGTGTTCGGTCTGAAACCCAACTGGGCGGACGGCTGGCTGGAGCGCCTGATGTGGGCGACCGACGTGCTCACCTCGCGCGACGGCACCGAGCAGCGCGTCAGTCTGCGTGCCAAGCCGCGCCGTTCGCTGGAGTTCTCGATCCTGGTCGGACGTGACGATGCGGCGCTGCTCGATGTGCTGCTCTCCAGCTGGCAGTCGCGCGTCTATGCCTTGCCCATCTGGCCGGACAAGGCGTTCCTCTCGGCGGCGATCACTGCCGGCAGCACGGTGATTCCAATCACGACCACGAACCTGGAGTACGAGGCCGACGGCCTGCTGGTGATCGGCAGTGACAGCCGAAACACCGAGGCGGCCGAAGTGCTCTCGGTGGCGAGCAATGCCGTGACGTTGAAGCAGCCCTTGCTGCAGACGTGGCCGGCAGGTGCCTTCGTTTCACCCGCACGCACGGCCCGGCTCCGGGTGACCCAGGCGGTATCCAGGGTGACGGACGCCATCGCGACGGCACACTTGGCGTTCGACATTGCGGGCACCACCGCGATCACGAAACAGGAGTCGACGACGACCTTCAACTCGACGCCAGTGTGGACGACGCGGCCGAACCGGGTGCGCGATGTCGAGACGGATTACCGGCGACTGGCCGAAGTGCTGGATTTCGACACCGGAATCACGGCGGTGGATGACCATGCCGCGCGGCCCTTCGTGCGACGCGCCTTCGATTACATCTTCAAGAATCGCAGCGAGATCGCCGCCTTCCGGGGCTGGCTGGCCGCGCGGGCGGGGCGGCTGACGGCATTCTGGCATCCGACCTGGGAAGCCTCCATCGCCCCCACCAAGAAAATCCTCTCCAACCAGACGGTGATGACCGTGGCCTCGCGCGGCTACGCGCTCTATTTCAATCCGATGCCGGGGCGCACCGAGGCGGCCTTCCTGCACAAGAACGGCACGTGGTACTTCCGCACCATCCAGGGATTCGGAGCCGGCACCATCGGCGATGAAGAGGTGATGACGATCAATCAGTCCTTCGGCTTCGACGCCAATCCCGAGGACTGGGTCGCCATCTACTTTCTGGAAAAAACCCGGCTCGATGCCGACCAGATCGAGATCAACTGGCAGACCGACAGTGTCGTGGAGGCCTCGGTACCGATGCTCTCCGTGAAAACCTGACCGGACACCCTATGAGCTACAACACGCAGGAAACCTCGGCGGCCGCCGGCCAGCCGGTGGAACTCTATCGCTTCGTCCTCGGCCAGCAGGTATGGACCGTGACGAGCGGCCGCGAGGCAATCACCTATCAGGTCGAGAGCTACCAGCCGGCAGTGATCCGCCGCTCTGCGGTCGAGCAGTCGCCGGAATTCGCCCGCAACGGCATCGACCTCGAATGCGCGCGGGATTTCGCCGTGGCCCAACTCTTCGCGGCGGCGCGGCCAAATGGCGTGGTGTCGCTCACGGTGTTCCGCAACCACCTCGGCGACTCGGAATACATCACCTGGTGGAAGGGGCGCGTGGCCTCCGTCGTGTTCGCTGGCAGCACCGCCAAGATTCGCTGTGAGTCGATCTTCACGGCGCTGAAGCGGCCGGGCTTGCGCGCCCACTACCAGACGGGGTGCCGTCACGCCTTGTTCGATCCGGGCTGCGGGGTGAACAACCAGGCCTACAAGCTCGCCGGCACGGTGGCGTCCTTCTCCGGACTGAACGTGACCTCCAGCACCTTCCTCGCGCAGGCATCGGGCTGGCTGACCGGCGGCTATCTGCGGGTTGCCGGGGTGCCACGGATGATCACCAATCACTCGGGCGACACCATCACGCTCTCGGCCGTGCTGCCGGGGCTCGCCGTGGGCGTGGCGTTCGAGGCTTTCGCCGGCTGCGACCGGACGTTCGCCACCTGCCAGTCCAAGTTTGGCAACAGTCTCAACTTCGGCGGATTCCCCTGGATTCCCGCCAAGAACCCCTTCGCCGGGGATTCCATCGTCTGAGGGCAACACCATGTGGGTACAGATCGCGATCTGGGTCATCACCACGGTCATCGGCATGCTGCTGGCGCCGAAGCCGCCAAAACCGGCAGCCCCCACGCCGGGGAATCTCGATGTGCCGGTGGCGGAATCCGGCAAACCCATCCCGGTGCTGTTCGGCACCCGGGTCATCCGGCAGGCCAACGTGGTCTGGTACGGCGACGTCAAGACCACCGAGATTCGCCAGTCGTCCGGTAGTGGAGGCAAGAAATGATTGTGACGCACGACGACGCCAAGGCCTTCGGCTATTGCAATGCCGGCCTGCGCAAGTGGTTCCCGCGTGACGGCGTGAGCTTCGACGACTTCCGCCAGCACGGCGTGACGGCCGAGTGGCTGCGCGCGACGGGCGATGCGATGGCGGCGCGGCTGGCGGATGAAGTTGAACGGCAGCGGCAATCGCAGGAGCGCGCATAAATGGGCGGCGGCGGAAAAGGAGGCGGCTCGTCATCCTACGTTGTCGGCCATCGCTATTACGCCGGCCTGCACTTGGCGATCTGCCACGGGCCGGTGGACGCGGTGACGCGCATCATTGTCGGCGAACGCACGGCCTGGAGCGGCAGCGTCGCGTCCTCGCAGTCCATTTACGTCAATGCTCCGGAACTGTTCGGCGGGGATTCCCGCGAGGGCGGTGTCCAGGGCTACGTCGAAATCAAGATGGGCGGCGCGGCGGAAACGGTGTCGGGCTACCTGCAGCAGAAATTGGGCAGCGTCATTCCGGCCTTTCGAGGAGTGGTGTCGATCATTGCCCAGCAGTGCCAGCTTTCGGCGATGAATCCCTACATCAAACCGTGGAGCATCGAGGCGCGGCGCATCCCGGCACCGGCGGCACTGGGGAGCGGCTACA
>CAYVOR010000009.1:33910-57065 GCA_964452995.1 uncultured Thiobacillus sp. | reverse complement strand
GAATCACCGGCCTGCACTTAAACCAAATGGCCTCCATGAAACCCGGGGCGATTCATCTGCAACAGAACCATTGTAGTTAACTGTAATGGTATTTCCCTTATGGATTGCCTTTTGGCCCACGTACGCTGACACCCCGTTGTTGTTGTCAATCGAGCCGATGAAAGGTAGCTGACCTTCTTTCATGTTGGCTTTGGTAAGTCGCTTACCCTTCTTCAAATCGAATAGATCGCCAAGCGTGAAAAACTTCCACCCTTGGGTTTGGGGGTGCAGGTCTTTTGTGACCTCTCCACAAGGCCGGGTGAGCTGATATGCGAGGTAGTTCTTAATCCCATTAAGGAAGTCACTTCCCGCGACTTTCTCATAGTTGGTTTCTATGTACGCTTCTGCGCACCATTCATCGTTAGCCGTTACCTGCTGCATAACGCTTTCGCCGGCATGCACTTCCCGATTGCGGAACATGGTGACCCAGTGGTCACGGATGGAAGCCCATTGGTGGCTCAAATCAACGCGCCCTAAGTGCTTAGTTTTAGTAAATCCATCTCGCTTCCAGTAGCCGAACCACGATTTCTTGTTGCTTGTGGCGTGCGGAATCTTGGCGGTGAATACCATGATGCACGTCACCGTCCCCACTGGATAGAAAAGGTCGTCTGGCATCGACATCACTGCTTCAAGAGTGTGGTGCTTCAGTATTTCTGTTCTTGCTGTGTGCCCGGAAATCGCACAGGCTATTGGGACGATCGCAATACCCGTTCCGCCCTTATTCAAGCTGTCTAGCATGTGTTTTACAAAGTAGAGCTCATGAAGGTCCTCGTCGCCTTGGGAAAACGGCGGATTCAGCATTCCAATATCGCATTTGTGTGCCCTAATTGCTTTCGCAATCGCATCGTCAAAACAAGAACCTTGGTGTAGGTTGGCTTTGCCATCGCCCCTCAAGATCATGTTAGAAGCTGCCAAGGCAAACATATTGGGCTGTTGCTCCACCCCAATTAATCCATGCTTTCTAATTTGCTCTCGCTCTTCTTCGGTGGCGGCATCCTTCATCATTTTATGCATGGCAGAAATGAGGAATCCGCCTGTTCCTGCGCATATGTCCAATACCTTGGAGTCTTTGCTAACGTTTGCCAGGTATGCAAACAATTCAGTGATGTGTCGCGGGGTAAGCACAATCCCGAGAGCTTTCTTGTCCCCCCCGGTATATTTCAGGAACTCTCCGTAGAACTGCCCAACGACGTCGAAGTCGTGGTAAATGCTAATGAAGGGCCATACCTTCTCGTTCAGCCGCTTGATTAATTCGTGAAGAGCCCCCTTTGGATATGCTTTTGCAGGCTTCCCCAACTCCGGATGAACGGCAATGCTTGAGTAGGGTTGGGCCATATTCTCTTTTTTGGCCTTCGGTATATCCGCTTTCTGTATTTCTTCTTTGATAACCCGCATCCATTCCTTTTGCAGCTCTTCTGGTGTCAAAATGTCATATGACGCCACAAAAGCTTTGCTCCGTAACGCGATGAGGGTGCCGCTAACCACGAGGGGTTTCTCGCTCTCGGTAAGCTTGGCATGGTCACGCATGAAGTCGTGGAGTTCACGCGAGAACGCCATTAGTTCTTCAAATCTCATCCTTTGGACGGATGGATCGAAGGTGGCATGCTCAATGTAGTCCGGCCATGGGATGAGCGCACTGAGAAGTCGGCCGTCCCTGGTTTTTAGAACCTTCGGTTGGCTGGCCCCTTTGGTGGTGAGGTAGGTCGAGATTTCAATCGTTGTGTCCGGCGTACCGCTCACAGCGATTGCGATTACGTTGAATTCCTTTGCCAAGGAGGAGGCATAGTGGAGGACGCCATCGACCGCATAACGCTGACAACGTTTTGCATATTGATCGGCAGTCTCGTGAATCTCATTTCCTGCAAGGTAGTCGGTGGCTTGACTACTTCCGTGGTCAGCCGTGTCCGCTTTACATTCAACGATGACTACAAAGTCGGAATTCTCGGGGTTGGTAATAATGAATTCTGGGGCTCCAGCTCCGCCTCTTCCAGATTTGCTGGATGCTTTCAAAAGCCGCTTAATGCTTTCAATATTGCTTTTCTGTTCTTCGATTTGAATGGAGTTAGTCGGGGCGTAATACTCCAGTTCCCTTAGCGCATCGCGCACTACGTTTTCGGTTGTTCTTTCGTTTTTTGGTGCCTTGCTCTTAGCCAATTCCGCTTCCCCATTTCTTGTATTTGAGTGCTACGAAGCGCTGTTGTGATTCACTAGCTTCGCCAAGTAATTCCGCCCCATATTCTCCGCTAGAACCGTTACTCGTGCCTCGGCTAATTTACAGTTTCTTCATTGGACGGCCCCTTGCGGACTCCTCATAGGTAGCGGGCTTAACGCTAAGCATCGCGCCTTTGTGGGTATGAATGGTTACAAACGTCCCCTGCGCAAACGATGCGCTCAACCACACTAGCAAGGAAGTCGGCAGCTAGGCGGGTTGCAGACAATGGACGCTGAATAGTGCGTCGTCGTCCTGCCACACACACAGACTGGTCAGCCCGGCTTGCGCCGCCAGCGCCTGGAATTCCTCGACGCTGAACTTGTAGGAATTCTCGGTATGGATGCTTTCGCCGGCCTGGAATTCGAAGCAGCAGCCGTCGATGCGGACGCGCTGCGGCGCGGTGGCGACCAGATGCATCTCGATCCTGCCCAGTTGCGCGTTGTAGAAGGCGTCATGGCGGAAGGCCGCGAGGTCGAAATCGGCATCCAGTTCGCGGTTGATCCGCGTCAGCAGGTTCAGGTTGAACTGCGCGGTGACGCCCGCGCTGTCGTTGTAGGCCGCGTGCAGTTGCGCCGAAGGTTTCTTGAGGTCGACACCGATCAGCAGCCGCCCTTCGGGACCGATGATTCTGGCGATGCGCCGCAGCAGATCGCGGGCCTGGCCGGGATCGAAGTTGCCGATGCTGGAACCGGGAAAGAAGGCGGACCGCCGCGTCGCGGCGACTGCATCCGGAAGCGCGAGCGGCTTCGAATAATCGGTACAGATCGCATGCACCTCCAGCTCCGGATGGTCCCCGGCGATGGCCCCGGCCGCCAGCCGGAGCGGCTCGCGCGAGATATCGATCGGCGCATAGGTCCGCGGTTGCAGGGCGTCGAGCAGCACGCGTATCTTGGTGTCACTGCCGCAGCCGAGTTCGAACAGCAGGCCGTCGTTGCCCAGCATGTCGGCCATGTCTTCGCCATGCCGCTGCAGCAGATCGAGTTCTGTGCGCGTCGGGTAGTATTCCGGCAGCCGCGTGATGGCATCGAACAGCTGCGACCCGCGTTCGTCGTAAAAGAATTTGGGCGATAGCCGCCGGGGGGTCTGGCTCAGCCCGGCGATGACGTCCGAGTGGAAATCCTCCGGCTCGGGATGCAGGTCATGGAAATGGAAATTCGGCAGCGCCATGTCCATCATGCGTCCTCCGCCAGCCGGATGCCCTGAAACTGCCAGCGCTCGCGAGGATAGAAGAAATTACGGTAGCTGGCGCGGACGTGATCGGCGGCGGTGACGCAGGCGCCGCCGCGCAACACCATCTGGTTGCACATGAACTTGCCGTTGTATTCGCCGAGCGCCCCGGCGGCAAGACGAAAGCCCGGATAGGCTTGATAGGGCGAGGCCGTGTGCTCCCACACGTCGCCGTACATCTGCAACAGGCCGTCCCCGGGCAATGCCGGCGCCGGATGCAGCCTGCCGCTGTCGCGCAGGTTGCCGGCAACGGCCAGCCCGTGCGCCGCGATTTCCCATTCGGTCTCGGTGGGCAGCCGTTTGCCTGCCCAGGCGGCATAGGCGTCCGCTTCGTAGTAGCTGACGTGGCAGACCGGTTCCTCCAGGTTCAGCGGTCGCATCCCGCCGAGCGTGAAGTGCTGCCATGCACCGTCTTGCGATTCCCAGTACTGCGGGCTCGACCAGTGCAGTCGTCTTGACGTCGCCCAGCCGTCGGAGAGCCAGAATGCGGGATTGTCATAGCCGCCGTCCTGCATGAACGCGAGGAACTCGCCGTTGGTCACCGGGCGCGAAGCCAGGCGGAACGCGTTCAGATAAACGCGGTGGCGGGGCTTTTCGTTGTCGTAGGCGAAGCCGCTGCCCTGATGGCCGATCTCGTGGATGCCGCCGGGAAGCGCGATCCAGTGCAGGGGTGGCGCAGCGGCAGGCGGCGTCTCGGGCAGATCGTCGCGGTACGCGGGGCGCAGCGGATTGGCGCTGAAGTTGAGCTTGATGTCGGTCAGCAGCAGTTCCTGATGCTGCTGTTCGTGGTTGAGGCCGATCTCCAGCCGCTGCCGCAGGGCCGGCCATCCGTCGTCGCCGGCACGCTGCAGCAGCGTCAGCATGTGTTCGTCCACGTGCGCCCGGTAGCGGAGGATGTCGTCGACGCCCGGGCGCGACAGAAATCCACGTTCCTGGCGGGGAGGGAATTTTCCGACCTGCTCATAATAGGAATTGAACAGATAGCCGAACCGGGGATGGAATTCCGCATAGCCCGGAAGATAAGCCTTCAGCAGGAAGGTCTCGAAGAACCAGCTCACGTGCGCCAGATGCCATTTGGCCGGGCTGGCCTCGGGAGCGGTCTGGATCACATGGTCCTCGCGCGTCAACGGTGCGCAGAGCGCTTCGCTCTGCCGTCGCACGTGCAGATAGGTATTCGACCAGGCGCTGCGCTGTTCATCCGGCAATGCCGGGATTGAATCGGGAATGACCATGGTTCCTTGAATTTGTCTGCTTGAATGTCAGAACATCGCGTGGCCTTCGTCCCGTGCCGGACGTGCCCTGTGGATGGCTGTCCGGTCTCCACACCGCGACGCATAGTCTACTAGGATCATAGTTGGCCGCTTGTGATTGTAAAGTTCGAGGGAGGAAACATGGACAGACCGACTGCGTCTCGCACGGAACCCTGGCCCAGCCTGCCGCTTGAAGCCTGGCGCGACACCTACGCGACCTTGCACCTGTGGACCCAGATCGTCGGCAAGATCCGGCTGGTGCAAAGCCCCTGGATCAACCACGGCTGGCATGTCACGCTATATGTGACGGCACGCGGCCTCACCACCACCCTCATCCCGCATGGTACCCGGGCTTTCCAGATCGATTTCGATTTCATCGCGCATCGGCTGATCGTGCAGTCGAACGATGGCGGGACGGCGTCCTTTCCACTCCAGGCGCAATCGGTGGCTGCGTTCTATACGCGCCTGATGGCCGAACTGGATGCGCTTCAGCTTCATGTGGACATTCATCTCCTCCCCAGCGAAATCGTCGATCCCGTGCCATTCGATCAGGATGCAATGCACCGTGCCTACGATCCGGAGTTTGCCGCCCGGTTCTGGCAGATCCTGGTTCAGGTGGACCGGGTATTCAAGCAGTTTCGTGCCCGCTTCATGGGCAAGTGCAGCCCGGTGCACTTTTTCTGGGGCGCAGCCGATCTGGCCATGACGCGATTCTCCGGACGACCGGCCCCGCGACATCCCGGCGGCATTCCGAACCTGCCGGACTGGGTGACGCGTGAGGCGTATTCGCACGAAGTCAGCAGTTGCGGGTTCTGGCCCGGCGGCGGCCCGATTCCCTATGCGGCGTTCTATTCCTATGCCTATCCGGAACCTGCAGGCTACGCCGGGGCGAGGGTCGAGCCGGCCGCCGCCTTCTACAGCACCGACCTTCACGAGTTCATCCTGCCCTACGATGCCGTGCGGCAGTCTGCGGCGCCGGACGACACGCTGCTCGCCTTCCTGCAATCGACGTATGACGCCGCGGCCAACCTCGGCGCCTGGAATCGCACCACGCTTGAACGCGATGACGATTCGATGGGATCAGCCCGGTAATGTTCGATCGACAAGCGCGCAGGCCTGATCGATTTCACGTGCCGTTCGAATAAGCTTGCGCTTCATGCACATTCATTCGGGACCGATCCGTCATGCCTTCTCTTACCCTCGTCATCGGCAACAAGAACTACTCGTCCTGGTCGCTGCGGCCGTGGCTGCTGCTGCGCCACGCGGGCATCCCCTTCGAGGAGGTGCGTATTCCACTCTACCAGCCCGGATCGACTGAAGCGCTGGCGACGTGGTCGCCCTCGGGCAAGGTGCCGGCGTTGCACGAGGGCGACATCCGGGTTTGGGATTCGCTGGCGATCTGCGAAACCCTCGACGAGCGTTTCCCGGACAAGCAGTTGTGGCCGGCCGATGCGGCAGCGCGGGCCGTGGCGCGTTCGGTGAGCGCGGAGATGCATGCGGGCTTTGGCGCGCTGCGCGAGCATATGTCGATGAATATCCGGGCGCGGCGCCCGGGCCAGGGGCGCACGCCGGCGTGCCTGGCGGATATCGCGCGCATCCTGGCGATCTGGACGGATTGCCGCACGCGCTTCGGCAGCGGCGGAGATTTCCTGTTCGGTCGCTTCGGCATTGCCGATGCGATGTTTGCGCCAGTGGTACTGCGCTTCCAGACTTATGGCGTGGCGCTCGGGGGCGCGGCACGCGACTACGCGGAGGCGGTGCTGGCGCTGCCGGCAATGCAGGCCTGGGTGGCGGATGCGGTGGCGGAGACCGAGCGCATCGAAATGTTCGAACGCGACGAGTAAGGGATGGGACGCCGGGACCGCTATCGCGTCTATGTGATCGAACTGTCGAACGATGTGCTTCACGAAGGCCGGTTCAGGAAATCCAATCCCGGCTATGTCACGAACAAGCCCTGCCTCTACGTCGGTATGACGGGGCTGGATCCCGACGTGCGGTTCGACAAGCACAAGGCCGGCATCCAGTCCAACCGCTTCGTCAGGGAATACGGCCTGCGCCTGTTGCCCGAGCACTACGAGCTTTACGGCCAGCTGTCTTACGACGATGCGCGGGCGCTGGAAGTCGAGCTCGCGATCGACTTCCGCGAAGCCGGGTACGGGGTCTGGCAGGCGTGAGGCGGGCGGCGCAGGTCAGTGAGGCTTGCGCGACGAGCTGACGACCCTGTCGAGGTGGAAGCGCGTCCGCTTGGCGGCGCGCTCGGATCTCAGGGTCAGCGTCTTCTGCACCAGGGCAGCAAACACGACCAGGTCCTGCCGCGGATAGGCGTCCTGCACGCCGCAGTCCTGGAAGAACTCGGCGATCCAGTGCGCGCCGAGCTCGTCGCGTCCGCTCTCTTGCAGATATTCATCTGCGGCCATCTCGACGTAGTCCCTCAGTCTGGCCATCGTGGCCTCCCGCTCATGCCGGGCCCGGGATGAAGCGCAGCGCCACGCCGTTGTTGCAGTAGCGCAGGCCGGTGGGCTTCGGCCCGTCCTCGAAGACGTGGCCATGGTGGCCGCCGCAGCGGGCGCAGTGGTATTCGGTGCGCGGCGCGAAGAGCTTGCGGTCGATCCGGGTTCCGACGTGGCCCGGCAGCACGTCGTAGAAGCTGGGCCAGCCGGTGCCGCTGTCGTACTTGAACCGGGATGGAAAGAGCGGCAGGTCGCAGGCGACGCACACGTACATCCCGCTGCGCTTTTCCTTGTCGAGCGGGCTGGTGAAAGCGCGCTCGGTGCCCTCCTCGCGCAGGATGTGGTACTGCGCCGGGCTGAGCAGCTTCTTCCACTCCGCATCGCTGCGGACGAGTTTCTCGATGCGCTCTGCCGCGGCGGCCTCGGCGGGCAGGGCGAACCTCGCCAGCACCAGCGCGGAGGCGCCGCCCGTCGTCAGCCCGATGAAGGTGCGCCGGTCCATGGTCGTTCTCCTCACTTGTCCGTGTACAGGGACGGAAACTGCCGCTTCAGCGCGTCGATATTCGGCAGGTCGTTGATGACGATGTAGGGCTGGTCCGGATGATGGAACAGGTAATCCTGGTGGTAGGTCTCGGCCGCGTAGAAAGCCTTCAGCGGCGCGACCTCGGTGACGATCGGGCGCGGAAACGCGCGCGCCTTCTGCAGCTGGGCGAGGTAGGCTTCGGCCACCCGCTTCTGCGCCACGTCGGCATAGAAGATCGCCGAGCGGTATTGCGGACCGACGTCCGGGCCCTGCCGGTTCAGCTCGGTCGGGTCGTGCGCGACCGCGAAGAACACCTTGAGCAGTTGCCCGTAGCTGATCTTCGCCGGGTCGTAGGAAATGCGCACCGCTTCGGCGTGGCCGGTGCGACCGGAACTCACCGCTTTGTAGCGGGCGGTGTCCGCGGTGCCGCCGGAATAGCCCGACACGACGCCGGTGACGCCCCTGACGTGCTCGAACACGCCCTCGACGCCCCAGAAGCAGCCGCCGGCGAAAACCGCGGTCTGCACGCCGGAAGTCTTGGCGGGCGGGGCATCGACCGCAGGATCAGGCAGAGATTTGGCGGGGGAAGAAAAGGAATACGCAGCCAGTGCGATGCCCGCGGCGGGCGCGACGACTGCGGCGACAAGGCGTTTCATGATGCGACCTCCTGTGTTGGGATCAGGCAGAAACGTGCTGCGAACGGGTCCGCGAGGTCTGCTGCGCGTGGGTCGCTGGCCTGGCGGCCCGCACGCGACAGCCGGTCTCGCGACCTAGCGCTTCATTCCGTCATCCCTGGACATGGCGTCTTTCGACATCGCGCCCTTGGACATGGAATCGTTGGACATCGCGTCCTTCGACATGGTTTCTTTGGCCATGCCGTCCTTCTTCATCTCTTTCTTGTGCGTGGGCGCCTTGGACATGGCGTCTTTCGACATGCTGTCCTTGCTCATGCCGTCCTTGCTCATGGCGTCCGCTGCGAAAGCGCCGCCGCCGGTGGCGAAGAGGCCGAGGCACATCAGGGTTGCGATCATCTTGCTCATGGTGAACTCCTTCAAAGTCGATGGGATTGCGGAAAATTGGCGCGCGCGCCGTGTTTCAGGGCAGCCGAGACGAACTCAGCTGCCGCCGAACCAGTTGTACCCCTGGTCTTCCCAGTAGCCCCCGGGGTAGGTGTTGGTGACGAAGATCGCCTGGATGTGCTTGGGGTTCTTGTAGCCGAGCTTGGTGGGCATGCGCAGCTTCAGCGGAAAGCCGTGGCGCGGCGGCAGCGGCTGGTCGTCGAAGCTCAGCGTCAGCAAGGTCTGCGGGTGCAGCGCGGTCGGCATGTCGATGCTGGTGTAGTAGTCGTCGGCGCACTTGAAGCCGACGTAGCTGGCGCTGAGGTCGGCGCCGACCCGGCGCAAGAAGACCGAAAACGGCACCCCGCCCCATTTGCCGATGGCGCTCCAGCCTTCGACGCAGATGTGGCGCGTGACCTGGTCGGTTTGCGGCAGGGCCCGCAGTTCGGGCAGCGTCCAGGCATGCCGGTCCGCCACCAGGCCGCTGACCTCGAGGCGGAAGCTGTCGGCATCGACCTGCGGCACCTCGTCCTCGCCGTAGAAAGCGTTGAACGGAAACGGCCGGACGATCATGGATTCCGGGTAGGTCGGCGCCAGCCGGTTGGGATCGAACAGCCAGGCCTGGACCTTGTCGTTGAAACGCGAGATTTTCATCAACGCGGCCTCGGCGCTCTTGCTGTCGGTGACCGCACAGCCGGTCAGCAGCGAAAGGCCGCCCAGCGTCAGCGAGCGCCGCATGAAGAGGCGGCGGGCAGGCTGCTCGAGGCGGCCCAGCGCCTCCTTGACCACTGCGTCGCCGTCAACCAGGGGGACGTGCTTGTTCATCGTTTTTCCTCAGCGGCCGAAAATCATGGCGCGCAGCCTGCGCGGCACCAGGGCGACCATGGCCAGGTGGACCGCTACGAAACCGACCAGCGCCGCCATCGCGAAAAAGTGCACCCGCCGCGCCGCCTCGTAGCCGCCCAGCAGCTCGCGCAGCAGCGGGAACTGCACCGACTTCCATAGGACCAGGCCGGACAGCACCAGCAGCACGCTGTCGACCATCACGGCCAGATAGGCCGCCCGCTGGACGCTGTTGTAGCGGCGCGGGTCCGCATGCGACAGGCGACCGCGCAGGGCGGCACGCAGTTCGGCCAGCAGGACGCGCGGCGACAGCGGGAAGAACTTCTGCCACAAGCGGCCGCTGCCAACGTTGAGCAGCAGGTAGACGAGGCCATTGGCGGCCAGCAGCCACATCGCGGCAAAGTGCCACTGCAGCGCACCGGCGAGCCAGCCGCCCAGGGTGATGTCGTCGGCGAAGCGGAAGCCGAACAGCGGCGACGCGTTGTAGATGCGCCAGCCGCTCAGCGTCAGGATCACCACCGCGACGGCATTCAGCCAGTGGGTGATGCGCAGCCAGCGCGGATGGATCGCGCGGCCGTCGTCGGTGTTCGGGGTTGCCATGCCTGCCTCCATGCCTTGCCTCATGCACCCGGGCAGGCTGCGTGCAACGCCTGCAGCACCGCGCCGGAGTGTTCATCCTGCACGAACGCGATCGTCTCCAGGCGATCGCGCCGCCAGGCCGCCGGCAGCCTGAACTCGCGGCTGGCCTGCGCCTTGCCGCCGTTCAGGCGGAACGGGCCGAGCCACTCACGCACGACGTGGTCATGCGTCAGCGTCGCGCCCCTGTTCTCGCCGCGCATGACCCGGGTGACCAGGCCGTTTTCGGCGATCGCCAGATACAACACGGCCGCGTCGCTGCCGGCCCGGGTCGTCGCCTCGGCATCCAGTCGCAGGACGTCCGACGAGACGGCGCTGCGCAGGCTGATCGCTGCGGCCGGCGGGGTTGCGTTCACCTCGCGCACCTTTGCGCGCAGCGAACGCCTCCAGTCCAGCGCTTCTGAACCGGAGACGAAGAACTGCGGGGTATACACCGTCCGCTGACGGTTGACCTGCGCCAGCCATTCCTGGCGCCGCGCAAAGCGGTCCTGGGCGAAGCGGTCGGCCCAGCCCAGGTGGTCCCAGTAGCCGACATGCAGGGCCAGCGGCACCACCTCGGCGGAAGGATCCAGGATATTTCCCAGCTGGCTGAGCTGCCGGTCGGCCGGCGGGCAACTGGAGCACCCCTCGGAGGTGTAGCGCTCGACCAGGGCGGCCGTGCCGGGGCCGCTGCGCGCATCGCAGGTTGCCGCGGCGCTGGCCGGCAGGGTTGCGGCCAGCATCAGGGTGGTCAGAACGACCGCTTGCAGCTTCATGCCCGGGCTCCTCGGGATGGATGGGTGTCCGCGCATCGGCCCGCAGCAGGCCGATTGCGTGCGCTATGATCGTTAGTTCGCGCCGAAGCGAGGGTTGGTTACAGCCCGGGGCACAATTTGTCGCGACCGGCGAATTGCGTTCAAATCCTGCCGGCCTGTAACCAGACACCCCCATGCAACGAATGACAGATAAGGGTCGGATGAACGACAGCGAGGAACGCCTCAAGAACCTGCTGCTACGCGGACTCGATGGCGATGCCCCTGCCTACCAGGCGTTTCTGATGGGGATGAGCACGCACCTGCGCGCCTATTTCCGCAAGCGCCTGGCCCGTTTGCCGGATGAAGTGGAAGATCTCGTGCAGGAATCGCTGCTTGCCATCCACAACAAGCGTCATACCTACGACGCCGGCCAGCCGCTGACGGCATGGGCGCACGCGATTGCCAAGTACAAGCTCGTCGACCTGCTGCGCCGGCGCGCGAGCCGCGACGCACTCACCGATCCGATCGACGACGGGACGGACTTTTTTCCTCCGCCGACAGCGACGCCGCCGAGGCACGCAGGGACCTGGGCAAGCTGCTCGACCAGCTGCCCGACCGGCAGCGGCTGCCGATCGTGCATACCAAGCTGGAAGGCCTGTCGGTGACGGAAGCCGCGCAGCGCAGCGGGATGTCGGAGTCGGCGGTCAAGGTCGGGGTCCACCGCGGCATGAAGGCGCTGGCCGCATTGATTCGAGGTAAATCATGAAAACCGATGACTGGGTGACATTGCTGGCAACCGGCGCGGGCAGCGTGCAGCGGCACGCCGTCGCGCGCCGTTATGGCGCCGCCGTCGCCGTGGGCGTGATCGCAGCCGCCTTGCTGATGCTCGGCCTGCTCGAGGTGCGCCCCGATCTGGCGGAAGCGAGCCGGCTGCCGATGTTCTGGGCCAAGATCGTCTATGTCGGGTCGCTGGCCGCGGCCAGCCTGCTGGCGGTCTCGCGGCTGTCGCGGCCGGGCGCCCGCCTCGGAAGCGTACCGGCCCTGCTCGCCGTGCCGGTGGCGGCCATGTGGGTGCTGGCGGCGATCGTCCTGGCCAGCGCCGAGCCGGAGCTGCGTGCAGGCCTGGTGCTGGGCTCGACCTGGGCGAAATGCTCGTCGCTCATCGCCATGCTGTCGGTGCCGACGTTCGTCGCGAGCCTATGGGCGATGCGCGGCCTTGCGCCGACCCGCCTGCCGCTGGCCGGCGCCATGGCCGGCCTGTTGTCCGGCACCGTGGGCGCGCTGGTCTACAGTCTTCACTGCCCCGAGCTGGCGGCACCGTTCATCGGTTCATGGTACCTGCTGGGCATGCTGATTCCCGCTGCGGCGGGTGCCTGGCTGGGGCCGCGTTTGTTGCGCTGGTAAGCGCGGTCACTTGCCGCTCTCGAAGAGCTTCGCCGGCAGGGTGAACTCTCCCTGCGACTTGAAGCGCACGCTGTTGAACGCCGGCCCGGCGAGGCGTCCGGTCATCTCGTACGCGAGCTTGCCGCGGTACTCGTCGGCCATGACGTCGATCGCCTGGCGCGCGACGCGCAGGACCGAAATGTTCACCGGGACCTCGACGAGCGCTTCGCCGAAGCGCGGCACGCTGCCGGTGGCATCGCTGACGCCGGTGGCAAAGCGCTTGCCCTGCACGTCCATCTGCACCGACACGCCGTTGTACTCCAGCGGCAGGTCGTTGGGATTCTGGATCCGCAGCTTGAGCCGCATGCGCAGCTCCAGCCCCTCCCCCTGCAGCGGCTCGACGCCGGCGATGATCACCTGAACCGGTTGGCGGCCCTGAAGACTGGCGCAGCCCCCGAGAAGAAAGCCGCAGGCAAGCACTGCGAGCAGCGCGCTCCGACTGATGGACACGATCGACATGGTGATCTCCGTCGCTTCTGCAGCGTGTTGGATGAAAGGCCAGGGGTTCCTGGGTCAACCCCAGTTTAGCCGACCAGCCCGGGACCGAATGGACGGAAACGTGCAAACGGCAATCGCGGAGAACCCGGATGCGTTCGCAACAACCACAATGGGCACCGGCTCCATAAGCGTCCGAGGATCGAAAGCCGTGTCGATGATTCGATCATTCGATCAATATCCATAAAGGATGAACCCCCACGATCGATTCTGGTCGTGCCCACCATGAACAAGTCTCTGGATGTGGACGCGCCCAACTATGTGCTGGTAGCCCTGCCGGTTCCCATTGCCGAGAAGGGCTATTACGTCTTGCCGGTGAACACCACCAAGTACGTGCTGGAGCAGGAGGGCTATTACGAGGGCGAGCAGATTCACCAGCAACCCACCCCGGTCCTGGCCAAACTGTTTGGCGCGGATTCGGTGCTCTATGTATCGATCAAGCGCTGGGACGCCCAATACCAGCTGCTCACGACCACGGTCACGGTCACGGTCACGGTCACGGTTGATTTCGATTACCGCCTGGTGAGCAAGGACGGCACGGAAATCTGGAAAGAAAACAAGCGGATGCAACATCATCCGCAAAACAACAATGCCGGATCCCCGCTTGCGACACTGATTGTTGCCGCAGCGGGCCACCCGCGCCGTCCTAACGAGGCCCGGGCTTTCCCCTGGCGTGTGAGCCGATCTATTTCCTGATCGCAGACCACGCGGGTTGCCGAGCGGCTTCAGCCGGATCGCCCGCACTGCGCCCCAGGAACGCCTGCAGAAACACCCCGACCTCCCGCGCATAGAGCTGCCGGCTGACGTCCGCCGCGTCGTTGTGCCCGCCGCGCAATTCGAACAGCCGCTTGGGCTCGCGCGCGGCACCGAGCAATGCCTGACCGTGGCTGAACGGAATGATCTCGTCGTCGGGGCTGTGCAGGATCAGCACCGGGCAGGTCATCTGCTTGAGCGCGGCCCGCGTGTCGTAGCGGTAGCGCGCCAGCCAGGCGGCCGGAAACATTGGGGAACATCAACCGCGCCAGGTCGGGCACCGAGGTGAAGCTGCCGTAGACGACCAGCGCGGCCGGGGTGTGGCGGGCGGCGGCGCCGGATGACACGCTGCTCGCCTTCCTGCAATCGACGTATGACGCCGCGGCCGACCTCGGCGCCTGGAATCGCACCACGCTTGAACGCGAGGACGATTCGATTGGATCAGCCCGGCAACGTTCGATCGACAAGCGCGCAGGCCTGATCGATTTCCGCGAGACGGGATACGGGGTGTGGCAGGCGTAATCCGCGGGACTGCGTCGCGCGGAACGCTTCGCATCGCGGGCCCACAGCGGGCGCGCGTTCAGCAGCGCATGCTCAGCCAGCGCCTGGACTTGACGTCCACATAGCCGATCGTCGCCTTCTTGAAGTTGAGGTCGACGAACAGCTCGCAGCGCAATTCGCCGTGGCGCCAGCACATCGCCACGCTGCTCTCGTTCGAATACATCAGGTGGAACACGCCATCGAACGCGGGATAACTGCTGCGAAATTCCATCAGCTTGAGCAGGCGGCGCACCACGGGCGATTTCACCGCCTCGTCGACTTCGGCCATCGTGTAGCGGTGGCGGTTGATGTCACGCTGTTCGCCGGTCGCTTCCACCAACTCAAGATCGTTGCTGCCGGCGAGCAGGCCGACGTAGTAGACCTGCGGAATGCCCGGCGCGAAAAACTGGATCGCGCGGGCGGCAATGTAGGCGTCGTCGTTTCGCTTGAGTGCGTCGTAGTAGGTGCAGGTGAGCTGGTAGATCGCCCCGACGCTGTGCACGTTGGCGGCGGAGCGACGCAGGATGGGATCGGCCGAGCGCTGGCTGACGTTGTCGATCACGGCCTGGATCTCGGTCTTGGGCAGCACGCCCTCGACGTCCGGAATGCAGATGCCGTCGTGCGTGTCGAGCACGGTGAGCTGGTTGCGCGGGCACATGCGCAGCCATTGCTTGAGATACACGCTGTTGGCGTCGAACAGTGAATACAGCAGCAGGGGCGCCAGCGCGAAGCCGTAAGGATGCATGCCGTGCAGCGCGATGGCGTACTGGAAGCTGGCGTGATCGTGCACCTCGGGCAGCGTCTCCGCGCCGTGCTCGCGCGCGACGCCGTCGATCCACTTGAGGATATCGTAGACATCCGGCTCGACCAGAAAGCAGCTGGTGCCGATCTTCTTGGTGGTGTAGCCGAAGGCATCGAGACGGAACAGCCTGACCCCGCGCGCGGTCAGGAACTTGATGTAATCCTCCATCAGCGCGTAGGTTTTGGGTGAGTTGAAGTTGAGATCGATCTGGTGTTCGGTGAAGGTGCACCAGACGCGGCCGCTGCTGCCGTCGGCAAAGCGCACCTCGCGGAAGGGTTCCTTTTCCTTGCGGATGTGGATCCGTGCAAGATCGTCCGGGGAGATCGGGCCGAGTTGATCGACGTGCACGAACAGATCGGCATGTTCCGAATCGTAGCCATGCGCGATGAAATCCCTGAATTCTGCCGATTCGTCGGAGATATGATTCAAGGTCAGATCGAGGCAGAGATCGAAGCGTGCCGAGATTTTTTCGATGTCGGCCCAGTCGCCGTATTTCGGGTCGATTTCCTTGTGCGTCAACGGCGAGAAACCACTATCGGCGTTGGATGGATAGGGCGGCAGGATGTGGATACCACCGATCGCCTGGGCAAAATGCCGGTCGATGAGGTCGTACAGTTCCGCCAGGTTGGCGCCCATGCGGTCAGGGTAGGCGATCAGCTGGATCTGGTTGCGCAGGGGCATGCTTGAAGTCCTTGAGGGTTGTGGACGGGCTGGGTGTCAGGCCACGTTGCGGACCTTGCCGGACGGCGCGTGCAGCTGCCTGAACAGGTCCAGCACATGACTGGTCCAGTTTCCAATGTCGTAGCGGTCCATGAGTGCATCCATGCGCTGCATGCGCGCGTGCTGTTCCTCGCGCGGCATGTCCAGCGCGCGATCGATGGCTGCGTCCATCTGGACGAGACTGTAGGGATTGACCAGCACGGCGTCCTGCAACTCGACCGCGGCACCGGCGAATTCAGACAGCACCAGCACGCCGCTTTCATTGACGTGGGCGGCGATGAATTCCTTGGCAACGAGATTCAATCCATCACGCAGCGGGGTAATCCAGCAGATGTCGGCGGCGCGGTAGTAGCACAGCGTGTCGGCAAATGGCATCGGCGTGGTCGACAAGAGGATGGGCTGCCAGGACAGGGTGCCGATATGTCCATTGATGCGGCCCACCAGTTGTTCGATGTATTGCTGGGCTTTCTTGTAGGCGCGCATGCCGTCGGCTGCCGCCACCGCGGTGACCAGTAGCTTGACCTTGCCATGCAGCTCGGGACGGCGCTGCAGCAGGCGTTCGTAAGCCAGCAGCATCTCGCGGGTACCCTTGGCATAGTCGACACGACCAATGGATACGATGATTCTTTCCTGCGGAATGTCGCGCCGGATTTGCGCGACCTGCGCCAGCCTGTCGTCGTGCTGAACCGTCTTGCGGATCAGCTCGGCGTGGGTACCGATGGGGAAGGCATCGATCCGGATCTGTCGCTCGCCCCACCGCATCGAAACCGGTGTCACCGGCTCGGACAGCGCGGTGCCCGTGGCACGCAATTCGTCGGGCACGGCGCGCTCGACCACGTCTCCGATCGGGCGCAGCGACTGCACCGTCGCGACGAAGTTGCGCGCATACCGTGGAATATGGAAGCCCACCAGATCGCAGGCCAGCAGGCTGTCGATGATCTCGTCGCGCCATGGCAGGATGTTGAAGACATCCGCCGGCGGAAACGGCGTGTGATGGAAGAAGGCGATGCGCACGTCAGGGCGCATCTCGCGTACGAAGTGCGGCACCAGCCACAGGTTGTAGTCGTGCACCCACACCACGGCGCCCGGCGCGGCTTCCTCGCAGGCCGCTTCGGCGAACAGGCGGTTGACCTCGCGGAAGATGGACCAGTCACAGTTTTCGGTGGAATACAGCGAGGGAAAGCTGTTGAGAATGGGCCACAACGCCTCTTTCGAGGTGACATGATAGAACTGGCTGATCTGCCCCGCGCTCAGCGGCAGGCGTACGACCTCGTAACTGCCGTAGCTGTCCTCAACCGTAATGCGGCGTTCGAACCTGGCCGGTTTGCCGGCCGGAGATTTTTTCCACGCGATCCAGCTCGCACGCTCGGTCTGGCCGATGAAACCCTTGAGCGCGGGCACAATACCGTTCGGACTGGCGTTCTCCCTGAAGACGGTCTTGCCATCCACGATCTGTTCTTCATAAGGTTGCCTGTGATAAACGATGACCAGCGATGAAGCCATGAGTGTCCTCCGTTCGGTGAAAACGTTTCAGGGCGTCGAGCACGCCGGCCGCGCCCGGATGCGGGCTGCGATATACGTTGTCGTGTTGCTGGATGGCGGCATCGAGCGCGGCCTCGCGGTTGCCCACCGCGACGCCGGCAAGTCCGGTGTCGAACATGGACAGGTCGTTGAGCGTGTCGCCCGCCACCAGGGTGCGATGCGCGGGCAGGTTCAGGACCTGCAGGGCGCGCAGCAGCGTCGGGCCTTTCTGCACGCCACGCGGGAGCACGTCGAAGTAAAGGTTGTCCGAGATCAGGACATCGAAGCCCAGCCTTTTCACGTCCTGTCTGGCCGCCCGCGCATGGTCGGGATCCTTGTAGTAATAGGAGCGGCGCCGGCCGCCGACCACGGGCTGCTCACTGAGACCGGGGTGCCGCTGCATGATTTCTTCGATCATCGCGTGCGCATCGGCCGGCCAGCTGGCATCCAGCCACTGCTCGAGGGGCGGCAGCAGCGTATAGCCGGGGCCGCTGGCGACGCTGGTCCCGACATCGCCGACCAGGTGGTCGGGCTGCACCGGCAGTTCTTCGGCCAGTCCACGCATGAAATCGATGCCGCGTCCGCTGACAAAAATCAGCACTATCTCGTCACGGTGTTGCGCGATCCAGTCATACAGTGAGGCGCGCTGCGCGTCGCTGCCGCCTAGAAAAGTACCGTCGAGATCGGTGGCAAGAATGGTTTGCGGCCTGTTGCCGTCCGCGTTACGCACGGCCCAGACTCGCTGATTGTTCGGCTGGGCGGGCTGCATCGCTGCTACGTCCGGTTGCGGACTTGAAAGTCTGCGGCCGGGGCATGCGCACCACAGCTGGCAGCACGTCCGGCACGCTGTCGTGCAGCAGCCGTTGCAAGGCCTCGCCCGCCGGCATGCGCTGCTGCAGCACAGTGCGCACGGCGGCTGCCACATTCAGGCGCAGTCCGAGTTCGCGTTCGAGGATCTGTACCGACATCACGCTGACGGCGCCTTCGGCCAGTTCGGCCGCTTCACCGGCCCCCACCGCGCCGGGCTGTCCGAGACGCATGCCAAGACGGGTGTTGCGCGACCGCCCGGATGCGGCGGTGAGGAACAGATCGCCCATGCCGCTCGATCCCAGCAGGGTTTCGACGCGGCCGCCCATGGCCAGGGTAAGACGGCGCATGTCGTCGAGTCCACGCGTGACGATGCCGGCCCGCGCGTTCTCGCCCATGCCCTGCGCCATCGCCATCCCGCAGGCAATGGCGATCATGTTCTTCAGCGCGCCCCCCACCTGCGCCCCGATGGCGTCCGGCGTCGGTTCCAGCGTGACGCCGATGCGAGCGAATTGCCGCGTCAGAGCGCCCGAGATGCGCCGCGCATCCCTGTGCCGGGCATGCGTGCGCGCCAGCGCCGGCATGGCCAGGGTCAGCAGCGTGGACTTGCCTTCGGCCACTTCGTCGGCAAAGCTCGGGCCGCCGATCGATCCGGTCAGCATGGTGCGGCCCAGTTCCTCATCGAGGACACGGACCATCAATGCGCCGCTGTCCTGCTCGATTCCCTTGCTGGCGGTCAGTACCGTCGTGCCGGGGGTCATCAGCGGGGCGGCCTGTCGCGCGATAGTCCGCGTCACGGCCGACGGCACGGCCAGAATGACCAGTTGTGCACCCTGCAAGGCATGCGCCATGTCATGGGTCGCCCCCAATCCGGCGGGCAGATCAATCCCGGGCAGCCCCTCAGGGTGGCGATTTTCGTTATGGATCGCTTCGGCGACGGCCTGACGCCGTGCCCACAGCCAGGTAGGGATGCCGGCGCGTTGCAGCGCACTGGCCAGGGCGGTGCCCCAGGCCCCGGCGCCGAGTACGGCGGCACGGTTTAGCGGCGGATACCCGGACGGTTCGCGGGCTAAAGAGGTGGGGTCGACAGCTTGAATCATGACGGGCATGTAGTCTCCAAAGTCGGAGCGGCCATGACGCACGCTCGCTGGAAGAATGGCCAACGCGGAGTTGGTGCGCTCGGTGAACTGCACGCAGTGGGCAGTCCGGCCGCCCGGTGCAGTGAGAAATAACGGGCGAAGGGGGCGACGTCCCTTTTGGGAAGACAACGACGCAAGGATGACGGATGGAAAATTACAGCGGCGGCAGGCGGCCGCGCATTTATTCGTTTAATTTCGTCGGCGCAACTTCAATCCAGAAGGGTGCCCACAGCAATTTCGCAGTAATTTCAGTGCGATAATGTTTTGTACAAAGTTAATTCTAATATAAATCCAGCCGCATGTAAATTCACGCGCGCCCAGGGGCCGCAGACCGAGCGGGCACGCGCCAGGAAATAACGTGCTTGTCCGCACACGGAACCCGGCTGGTTGTTCTCGCTGCCGGAACGGCGGATTTGAACCGGCGTCGGTGTCCGGGTTCGCCGCCCGCAACAGCCTGAGCCTGCCTATTTCGTCAGCGCCATGAATACCTGTGGCAGCCGCTCGGGCAAACGCTCGATACGGTCGATGACGGTGAACTGACGACCGAAGATGTCGCCGACGTAG
Source organism: uncultured Thiobacillus sp. (assembly GCA_964452995.1). Taxonomy (GTDB): domain Bacteria; phylum Pseudomonadota; class Gammaproteobacteria; order Burkholderiales; family Thiobacillaceae; genus Thiobacillus. The sequence goes on along the minus strand of CAYVOR010000009.1, from coordinate 37,309 downwards.
TCGTCGGCCTTGGCGTCGAGGCTGATGCAATAGGAAAAGATGCCCTGCTGGTCGAGTTCCTTCACCGCCTGGCGGGCGTCCTCGATCAGCAGACGTTCGTCATGGGCATCGACGTCGGACGGCTTGCCGTCGGTGAGGACAAGCATGAGCTTCTTGTCGGCCCGGCGCGCAGCAAGATAATGTGCGGCGTGACGCATCGCGGCGCCCATGCGGGTCGACCAGCCCGCCTGCATCGCGGCCAGCCGCGCCTTGACGTCATCATTGAAGCGCTCGCCGTATCCCTTGATGTGCAGATAGCGCACGTCGTGGCGCGTATTGGAATGAAAGCCGGCGATGGCGAACGAATCGCCCAGCTTCTCGATCGCCCAGGCCAAGAGCGAGACCGCCTCCTGCGAGAGTTCGAGGATGGTCTGCCCGCTGCCTGCTGCTTTTTCGTTCAGCGATTCCGACAGGTCGAGCAGCAGCATGACGGCGATGTCGCGGCCGTCGGTACGGTGGCTCATGTTGATGCGCGGATCGGGGGTGGCGCCGCTCTTGAAGTCGATCAGCGAGCGGAGGGCGACGTCGAGGTCGAGCTCGCTGCCCTCTTCCTGATAGCGGATGCGCACCTTGTCCTGCGGCTTCAGCAGGTCGAGCATTTTCTTCAGCTGCTTGGCGAGTGCGCTGTGCTTGGCGAGCAGGCGATCGATCTCGGCCGGGTTGCCGCCGGGATGCAGCGCTTCGTACACACTCACCCAGTCGGGCCGGTAGGTCTGGCTGGCGTAATCCCATTCGGGGTAGTGGCGCGGCGGCAGGCCGTGGATTTCTTCGTCCGGTTCGATCTTGCGCGGTTCGTCGAACGCCTCTTCCTCGTCGCCCGCCTCGATGAATTTCCACAGCTGGCGATTGTCGTCGCGGTAGTCGACCACGGTGTCGTCGAAATGGATTGTGGCGAACTGGTCGCTCGGACGGCGGGTTTTGGCGACATAGGACAGTGCCAGCGCGGCGATCTCGCTGGTACTGGATTCTGCTTCAGCCATGATCGCGTGAAAGCGTCCGGCAAAGTCGTTGAGATCGGCATCGACGTAGCCGTGATCGGGGTCGAGCAGCGCGCGCGACAGCATGGCCAGGCGGTGGCGCAGGCAGGAGGTGGTCTCGGGATCGCAGGCTTCTTCCGCCGGTTTCGGGTGCAGCGCGAGGAACAGGCGGCGCAGCCCGGGGTATTCGCGGATCAGCAGCGTCTCGACGCGGCAGTCCTCGAAGAACTCGACCGCCATGCGCTGGAACGGGCTCCAGTTGTCGGCAATCTGTGCCCCGGACCAGCGGCGGTGGCCGACCATGTGGGCGAGCGCGGCACGATAGCGGTCGAGGCCGGACACCGATCCCGCATCGTCGTACACGTCCGGCAGGCGGATGCCGAGCCTGTCGTAGTAAGGAATGGGCTTGCGGATGATGTCGAACGCAGTGGAATACGGCACCAGATGATCGCTGTCCCGCCACAGGCCGCGCAGGTACAGATCCAGCTTGTGCTCGACGTCCGCCAGCAGGGTCCCGTGACGTTCGCGTTGCAGCACCGCGCGGCTGTCGGCCGATTGCAGACTGAAGTAGTCCTGCTGCCGCTCGGGGTGCGTGCGGTAGTTGCGGATGCCGTATTCGACCCAGTTCTTCAGGCCGGCCAGCGTCAGCTGGCTGAGCAGATTGGGCGCCTGGGCGAAGAATTCCGGCAGGCCGGGGCTGGGGAATGTCGTGTGATGGCCGTGGATGGAACCGGTGGTGCGCGTCTTGAGGTCCAGTGCGAGGTCGAGGTAGCGCTGCAGCAGTTCCTGCGACTGCAGGCGTTTGGCAACCGGCGCCAGCGTCTGCAGGAAAGGCGTGATGGCGCGGCCGTTGGGCGACTTCTGCAAGCGCTGGACCAGCGCCATCACCGCCGGCAAGCTTGATTCGCCCGTGGCGCCGGCAGTGGACGGCCACGCTTCCAGGAACGCCAGCATCGGCTCGACGCCGCGCCCCAGCTTGCCGATCACGCGTGCCGCTTCGAGATAGGCGTCGATGCCTTCGCGCGTCAGCACCGCCAGCGCTTCCGCCATGACGTCGTCGAACACCCCCTCCACCTGCGGGAAGCGGGTGTCGACCTGTTTCCAGTAGGCAGCCATCAGAGGATGCTGGTAGGCAGTTTCGGTCATGGCTTTATCCGCGAAGTGCGCGAAGGGGCGCGAAGAAAAACATCATCTCCCTCTGGCTCGATCCCCGCTCAGGCTGCAAACGTTGCGTCGATCGCGTGATCGAGCGTTTCGCGGATGTCGGCGTCGTCGGTGATCGGGCGCACCAGCGCCATGCGGCAGGCGTCGGTCGGCTCGACACCGTCCTTGATCAGCGTGGCCGCGTAGACCAGCAGACGCGTCGAGACACCTTCGTCGAGACCGTGCCCCTTGAGGCCGCGAGCGACGCCGCCGATCTTCACCAGTTGCGCCGCCAGCGCCGCGTCCACGCCGGTTTCCGTCGCCACGATCTGTGCCTCCAGCGCCACATCGGGATAGTCGAAATCGAAGCCGGTGAAACGCTGCTTGGTCGACTGCTTCAGATCCTTCATCAGCGTCTGGTAGCCGGGGTTGTAGGAGATCACCAGCTGGAAGTCGGGATGCGCGTGGATCAGCTCGCCCTTCTTGTCGAGCGGCAGGGTGCGGCGGTGGTCGGTCAGCGGGTGGATCACCACGGTGGTGTCCTGGCGCGCCTCGACGATTTCATCGAGGTAGCAGATCGCACCGATGCGTGCGGCGGTGGTGAGCGGGCCGTCGAGCCAGCGGGTGCCGTTGGCTTCCAGCAGATAGCGTCCCACCAGATCGCTCGCGGTCATGTCCTCGTTGCAGGCCACGGTGATGAGCGGCTTGCCGAGCTTCCACGCCATGTATTCGACGAAGCGCGATTTGCCGCAGCCGGTCGGGCCCTTCACCATCACCGGCAGATGGTTGCGGTAGGCGGCCTCGTACAGCGCGACTTCGTTCTTCTGCTGCTGATAATAGGGTTCCCGCCCGATCTTGTACTGGTCCTTGTTCGTCATCGTTATTCCCCGCAATGGAAGAAAAAAACGCCCCCGGGTAGCCGGAGGCGTATAGCGCGGGAACGGTTCTCGGCAGCTAGGAGACTGTTTCAAACCCATCCCGCTTGGGGATGTGGATCATCCCCGCATGCTTATTTATGGACGCCCAGCTTGTCGCGCCAGCCCGGGAAGAGCTTGTCGGCGTCACCCGGGAAGGATTCGAAGGCGCGGGCGAATTCCTTGTGCTCCTTGGCGAATTCGATCGGATCAGCACCGGCTTTCCAGCACTCGTACGACTGCCGCAGCGAGATCGCGCCGGCCGCCGGGCTATCGATGTGGCCGTAGGAGCCGCCGCCGGCGGTGTTGATGACGTTGCCGTGGCC
>CAYVOR010000009.1:0-33900 GCA_964452995.1 uncultured Thiobacillus sp. | reverse complement strand
GTTCTCGAAGAAGCCGGGCAGGCGCAGCGCGTTCATGCCGCCGGAGATGATCGGGGTGGTGGGCTTCATGCCGTACCATTTCTGGAAGTACACCGGGCCCTGGCACTCGTCGCGCTCGATCATGTAGGCGATGATCCTGTCGTCGCCTTCGCCTTCCATCTTGCCGTAGCCCATGGTGCCGACGTGGATGCCGGAAGCACCCTGCAGACGGCTCATCTTGGCCAGCACGAAGGCGGTGTAGCCGCGCTTGGCGCTGGGAGAGGTGACCATGCCGTGGCCGGCGCGGTGATAGTGCAGGTACTGGCCGGGATACTGACGGCGGGCGGTGGTCACCATGCCGGGACCGCCGACAAAACCGTCGACCAGGAACGCCAGCTTGTCAGCGTCGGGACCGAACACTTCCAGCGCGTAGTCGGCGCGGGCCATCATTTCGTAGTGGTCGTCGGCGGTGATATTCATCGAGAACAGCTTGGCCTGGCCGGTTTCGTCCTGGGCGCGCTTCATCGAGTCATATACCAGCGGCAGCACCTTCTTCAACGGGCAGAACACCTGATTGCCCTGCGGCTCGTCGTTCTTGATGAAATCGCCGCCCAGCCAGAACTGGTAGGCCGCCTGGGCGAACGGCTCGGGACGCAGGCCGAGCTTGGGCTTGATGATGGTGCCGGCGATGTAGCCGCCGTTGACGAGCGGGCGGCCAAGAATACGCCACAGGTTGGAGATGTCGGTGGCGGGGCCGTCGAACATCTGGATCGCACGCTCGGGGACGTAAAAGTCGATCATCTTGGCGTGCTCGATGTCGCCCATGCCCTGGTTGTTGCCGATCACCAGCGTCAGGAAGGACACCAGCATGAAGCGGCCGTCGGTGACGTTGCGGTCGAACAGCTCGATCGGGTAGGCGATCCGCATGTCTTCGGTGGCTTCGTCGATGTGATAGACCAGCGCGTCGACGCCCTTGGTGAAGTCGTCGGTGGTCGACACTTCGACGTTGGTGCCGGTCGACGACTCGGCGGCGAAGTGCGCGGCGGCTTCGAGGTAGCCGTGGCCACCCTTGGGCTTCATCTTGTAGGCGACGAGGATGTGCTTGCCACCCTTGATCAGGTCTTCCTCTTTCAGGCTGAGGTCGGCGTAACGTGCGGATTGATCCATTGATTTGGCTCCTGCGGTAGATAAACAAGCCTTCCGGAGCGATGCCCCTGAATGCGGTAGGGACGGACTATACGCAGGGCCTTGCATAATTAAAATTCAATAATTATGATAAAAACCATATCGTTTCGCTTATACATTGATTCATGCGCCGCCTGACACTTCGCCAATTCAGGGTTTTTGAAGCCGTCGCCCGCCACCTGTCGTTTTCCCGGGCGGCCGAGGAACTGCACCTGTCACAGCCAGCCGTTTCCATGCAGGTCAAGGGAATCGAGGGCATTCTCGGCCTGCCGCTCACCGAACAGCTGGGCAAGAAGATCTTCCTGACCGAAGCCGGGCGCGAGGTGCTATACGCCAGCCGCAGCATCACCGCGCGACTGGACGATCTGCAGGCCAACCTGGTCCAGCTGCGCGGCATGGACAGCGGCCAGCTCAACATTGCCGTGACCGCGACCGTGAGCGCCGTCGCCACCGACATTCTGGCCCGCTTTCGCGGCAGGTATCCCAGGGTGGCGATCCATCTGGACGTATCCAACCGCGAGTCGGTACTGGGGCAACTGGCCGCAAATCGCATCGATCTGGCGGTCATGGGACAGGTGCCGGACGGCCTGGATCTGGAAGCGACCCGCTTCATGGACAATCCGCTGGTGGTGATCGCGCCGCCCGGTCATTCTCTCGTCCGCAAGAAAAAGGTATCGATCCGTGATCTCGCCTCCGAACCTTTTCTCGTGCGCGAAGCCGGCTCCGGCACCCGCGGCGCCATGGAACGCTTCTTCGACGGCAAGGGCCTGGAACTGCACACCAGCATGGAAATGAGCAGTAACGAGGCGATCAAGCAGGCAGTACAAGCCGGGCTGGGCCTGGGCATCCTGTCCCTGCAAACGCTGGAACAGGAACTGGCGCTCAAACGGCTGGCGGTGCTCAAGGTCGAGGATTTCCCCATCATGCGCCACTGGTATGTCGTTCACCGCACCGACAAACGGCTGTCGCCCGTGACGCAGGCATTCAAGGCCTTCGTGCTGGGATCGGCCGACACGTCCCCGTCCTGACGGCGTCTTCGCCGCGTGGCGCATCGACCGTCGCGCCCGGAGGTAACACGCGTTGCGCAGGGCAAATGCGCCATTTGCCGGCGGTATTGACGAACGCCACGGCGCGCTGTGCAAAGAACTCGAGCAAGCCCGGATCGACACCCTCCGCGCACGCTCGAAGGGTGATCTGCTGTGTACGCGACGACACGGTGTCAAACAGCGTAGTGGCTCGCCTGCCGACCGAGGGGGCGAAAGCGCGTTTCATGGAAGCTGACCTCGGGGCCGACAAGGCGTCGGTAAGCGAAATCGCCCGTTCATAAGAATGGCCAAGCCATTGAAAGTAGTGCATAAAATACTCATTTAAAGTAGTTGACTAGTTTACTAAGGTATTCTATGGTGCGGCATTCAGTATTCAATGCAAGGACAAAATCATGGAACGCGAAATCAACGGCAAAATTGTCGAAACCGACCCCGAAGGCTATCTGGTGAACCTGGACGACTGGTCCGAGGAACTGGCAATCGAGCTGGCCAAGGAAGACAAGCTGGAACTGAGCGAGCAACACTGGAAGATCATTCATTACATGCGCGAACAGTTCACCCAGAATGGCACCGCACTCAATCTGCGCTTCCTGCAGAAGGGCCTGAAGGAAGAAATGGGCGACGAATGGGCAGACAAGAAATTCCTGTTCAGCCTGTTCCCGTTTGGCCCCGCCAAGCAGGCCGGCCGCTACGCTGGAACGCCGAAGCCGACCGGTTGTGTATGAGTTCAGCCTGCTTCGTCAAAAGCCCCGCATTGCGGGGCTTTTTTCATGGCGTCTCATGGATGGCTGCGGAACATGAAATAGACCGCCCCGACCAGACACAGCGCCGCCCACAGAAAATCCCACTTCAGTTCCACCTTCATGTACAGCACGGCGAACGGCATGAACACCGAGAGCGCAATCACCTCCTGCATGATTTTCAGTTGCGGCAGACTCATCACGGTGTAACCGATGCGGTTGGCGGGCACCTGCAGCAGGTACTCGAACAGGGCGATGCCCCAGCTGACGAGGGCGGCAATGATCCAGGGCTTGTCGCCCATGTCCTTGAGGTGCGCATACCAGGCAAAGGTCATGAAGACGTTGGAAAACGTCAGCAAAATCAGGGTTTGCAGCGAGGCGGGCATGAGCGTCTCCGGAATGGTCGGCTTGATTGTAAGGAATCCATGCATCCGCAGCGCTGGTAAAATGCCGCCTTTCGCATTGCAGGGGTCGGCATGATGAACGCGCCGCAGGTGGGGGTCGTGATGGGGTCTTCCAGTGACTGGGAGGTGATGAAGCACGCGGCGATATTGCTGAAGCAGCTGGGCATCGACTTCGAGGCCAAGGTGGTATCCGCGCATCGCACTCCGGACCTGCTGTACGACTACGCCGCCGGCGCCGAAGCGCGCGGACTCAAGGCGATTATCGCCGGGGCCGGCGGCGCTGCCCACCTGCCCGGCATGATCGCCGCCAAGACCCTGGTGCCGGTGCTCGGCGTGCCGGTGCCGTCGAAATATCTCAAAGGCATGGATTCGCTGCTCTCCATCGTGCAGATGCCCAAGGGCATTCCGGTCGCCACCTTCGCCATCGGCGAAGCCGGCGCGGCCAACGCCGCGCTATTCGCCGCCGCGTTGATCGCACGCTACGACACCGGGCTGGCCGGCAAGCTCGCCGATTTCCGGCGCGGCCAGGCCGACTCCGTGATGGCGATGGACCTGCCCGATGCCGAGTGAGCCGCTGCCCATTTTGCCTGGCGCTACGCTGGGCATCCTCGGTGGCGGCCAGCTCGGCCGCATGTTCGTCATCGCCGCGCGCACCATGGGCTACCGGGTCATGGTGCTCGATCCCGATGCCGCCAGCCCCGCCGGCCAGATGGCCGATGTGCATCTGCGTGCGGGGTACACCGATCATGCCGCCCTGAGGCAGCTTGGCGAAGCATGCGCCGCCGTCACCACCGAATTCGAGAATGTCCCCGCCGCCAGCCTGATCGAACTGGCAAGCCATTGCCGGGTGTCGCCCGGCGCGGACGCCGTTGCCATCGTGCAGGACCGCAGCCAGGAAAAATCCTGGCTCGCCGACAACGGCTTCGCCACCGCCCCATTCGCGCTGGTCAACAGCGACGGCGATCTCGACGCCGCACTGGCGGCTATCGGCACGCCGGCGCTGCTCAAGGTGTCGCGCTTCGGCTATGACGGCAAGGGCCAGGCACGCATCCGCTCACCCGAAGATGCCCGCGCCGCATTCCGCGAATTCGGCGGCCAGCCCTGCGTGCTGGAAGGCTTCGTCAAGCTGGAATGCGAAGTATCGGTGGTGCTCGCCCGCAGCGATACCGGCGAATGCGGGCTGTACCCGGTCACCGAGAATCGCCACGACAACGGCATTCTCGACGTTTCCATCGTCCCCGCCCGCGTAACCGATACGCTGGCGCAGCAGGCACGCGAGATGACGCGCGCGGTGGCCGACCGGCTCGGCTACGTCGGCGTCATGGCGGTCGAATTTTTTGTTGCCGACGGCCGTCTGATGGTCAACGAAATTGCGCCGCGTCCGCACAACTCCGGCCATTTCACGCTCGACGCCTGCGTCACCGACCAGTTCGAGCAGCAGGTTCGTGTTCTTGCCGGTCTTCCGCTGGGCGACACCCGTTTGCTGTCGCCGGTGGTAATGGTCAACATCCTCGGCGACCGCTGGCAAAACGGCGGGCCGCACTGGGCCACGCTGCTTGCCCATCCGAACATCAAGCTGCATCTGTACGGCAAGCAGACCGCGCGACCGGGCCGCAAAATGGGGCATTTCAACGTGCTGGATGCCGACACGGACGCCGCCCTGGCACTCGCCGAACAGATGCGCGATGCGCTGTAGCGCATCGGCCGGCCGTCTCTTTCTTCGCGCGCTGGTACTGCTCGCCGGCTGTATGCCCGCTGCGTGGGCGGCGCCCGTTGCGCTGCATATCGGTCCGCATGCGTTCCAGGTCGAAGTCGCGGCTACGCCGCGCGAGCGTGCGCAGGGCCTGATGGGACGAACCTACCTGCCCGCCGATGGCGGCATGCTGTTCGTATTCAATCGTCCGGGGCGGCATTGCTTCTGGATGCGCGACACACCATTGCCGCTGTCGATCGCCTTCATCGACGCAACGGGCCGTATCGCCAGCCTCGCCGACATGGCGCCGCGCAGCGAGACACAGCACTGCCCCGGTACCGACATACGCTACGCGCTGGAACTGCGGCAGGGCGAATTCCAGCGGCGCGGCATCAGACCGCACGCGCAGGTGGACGGTTTGCCGAAATAGCCGGACTTGTCAGGGCGCGATCGACTGCACGCGCAGTTCCATCTCGCGGCCATCGTCGTCGCTGCGCAGCACGCGCACCGGCAAGTAGTGGCGGTCAATCGCCAGCCAGGCCTCGAAGCGGCCGTCGTGGTCCGCCACCCGCGCAATATGCAGGGTGCGCAACGCGCCCAGCGCGGTGTCCAGCATGGTCTCGCCGCGTACTTCATAGAGGTAGTTGCGCAGTTTCTTGCCGTTGAATACCTGGTAGCTCAGTTGCTGACCCTCCGGCGGCGGCGCCGTCAGCGCAAACTGGAAGAACAGGCTCAGTGCATCCTGTACCTCGCCCCGAAAAGGCAAATAGCGCGGCGTCCCCTTCTGCGGCAGCAGCGTAATTTGGCCTTGCGCGGGATCGATGCGTGCGCTGCTGCGCTTGTCGCCGCGCTGATCCCAGAATTCTTCCGGCTGCAAACCATGCGGCGTCATGCGGCCACGGCTGGTCTGCACGAAGCGTCCCCGGTAGAACAGGCCGGTCAGACCGGTCGCTCCGACCACGCTGGTCAGCGTGTAGTGTTCCCCGTCGTTCACCCACACCAAAGTCTGTTCACCCGAGGCCGGCCCGTAGCGCACCTCGAACCGCAGATCGATACGCGGCGGCAAGGCATTCAGGGGGACCGGCGTCTCAGCGACGGGAACCGGTTCGACATCCGGCACGTCCGCCGCCAGCGACGGCGGTTGCACAGTCGAAAGCGCCAGCGCCGGTTCGTCAGTCACGTCGGCAAGCACATCAGGTTTGGCGGGCGGCTCGGTGGGCGGCGCCACGGGAGACGGCGATGGCGGTGGAGCAACCGGCCGCGGGATGGCCGGTTTACGTACGGTTGCAGGAAGAGGCGCGACGACATCAGCCGGCGCGGGGGCTGCAAGCAGTCGCACCTCGATCGGCGGTGCTTCGGGAGGCGGGGTCCGGTACGGAAATCGCCATTCGAGCCCGCCTAACAGGCTGCCATGCAACAGCAGCGACAGGGCCAGCGCCCCCCATCCCAGGCGAGCACGGCGCCCCACTTGCTCATTCAATTCTTGACGCTGGCGCGCACCAGGCGCTGTTCGAGCGTGACGCCATCCTCGCTGATACGGATTTGCACCGGCAGATTATTGCGCGCCGGCGCCACCCACACCGTGATGGTTTTTTCGTCGGCTTTCTGCGTGATGCGCTGAAACTGCTGGGTTGTCATGGTGCCCAGCGGCGTCTGCAGGGCGCCGCCATCGCTGCGTGTGTAGTGATACTCATGGAGATTGCGCCCGCTCACGACCTGAAGCGTGTAATCGGTAGGCAGGCTGGGCGCGAACATGAACTGGTAGAGCTGGGACAACTGGTCCTGCGCGCCGTCCTGCAGGCCGTCCACCTGACGCGTTGCGCCTTTGTACTGATAGGTGATGGTGCGCTGCTTCCAGTCGAGCCGGGCGGTCGCCAGCTTGTTCGGCGCGTCGCTGCGCGCGTGCTGGAACTGCAGGGGCCGCAGACCTTTCGGCGCCACCAACCCCGTGCTTTCCAGATGAATATTACCCGGCCACAGTATCTGGAGTGGACCGCTGGCGCGGGTTTCGCTGGTCAGCACATAGCGGGTACCGTTACGGGTGAAGGTGTCGGTGACCTGGCCGAGCTTGATGCCGTTGCGGTACAGGTCGTACACCACGTCCATCCGGGACGGGCCCGCCGCCTGGACGGATCCCGCAACCAGCGCGGCGGCAAGCAGAATGATCTTGAGCATGGTCACGCTCCGGGTGATAACACCGACTGTGACGCCAAATCGTCCTTCAAATTTACGCGGCCAGCCACATTGACCAGTCGGCCCTCGGCAAACCAGCGGATAGCCTCGGGGTAGATGCGGTGCTCCTGCACCAGCACCCGCGCCGCCAGCGTATCCGGCGTGTCGTCCGCCCGCACCGGCACCGCCGCCTGCACGACGATGGGGCCATGATCCAGATCGGTCGTGACAAAGTGCACCGTGCAGCCATGGATTTTCACGCCTTCGGCAAGCGCGCGCTCGTGCGTCTTCAGCCCGGGAAACATCGGCAGCAGCGACGGATGGATGTTCAGCAGACGCCCCTCGAAACGCGCGATGAAGGCCGGGCCGAGAATGCGCATGTAGCCGGCCAGCACCACCAGGTCGGGTTGATGGCGCCCGATTTCATCGGCCAGCAGGGCATCGAACGCCGTGCGGTCCGGGTACTGCGCATGATCGAGCGCGACAGCGGGAATGCCTTGCGAACGCGCATACGTCAGCCCTGCCGCCTGTGGCCGGTTGCTGACGACGGCCGCGATGTCGATCGGTAGCCGTGCCTCGACGATTGCCCGAAGATTGCTGCCGCGCCCGGACAGCAGCACGACGACGCGGCAGGTCACGAATAAATGACCTGCTCTGCACCCTCGGGGCGCGCGACGATTTCGCCGATCTGCCACACCGTCTCGCCGCTCGTCTCGAGGTGGGCCTTCGCCGCCGCCGCATCGCTGGCCGCCACCACCACACACATGCCGATGCCGCAGTTGAAGGTGCGCAGCATTTCGGCCGGCTCGACGTTACCCGCCTGCTGCAGCCAGTCGAACAGCGGCGGACGCGTCCAGGCATTCGGGTCGACGCGCGCGGCCATGCCGTCCGGCAGGCAGCGCGGCAGGTTGCCGGTGATGCCGCCGCCGGTGATATGGGCCATGCCCTTGATATCGAGTTTCGCCATCAACGCCAGCAAGGGCTTGACGTAGATCCGCGTCGGCGCCATCACCGCATCGGCAAACGGACGGCCGTGAAAGTCGGATTTCAGGCCGATGTGACTCAAGTCGATCAGCTTGCGGATCAGCGAGTAACCGTTGGAATGCGCGCCGCTGGACGCCAGTCCCAGCACCACGTCGCCCGCCACGATGGACTGGCCGCCGATCACTTTCGATTTCTCGACCACGCCGACGGCAAAGCCGGCGAGATCGTATTCGCCGTCGGCGTACATGCCGGGCATTTCGGCAGTCTCGCCGCCGATCAGCGCGCAGCCCGCCTGCTCGCAACCGGTGGCGATACCGGCAATCACCGCTTCGGCGGTGTCGAGCGAGAGCTTGCCGGTCGCAAAGTAGTCGAGAAAAAACAGGGGCTCGGCGCCCTGCACCAGGATGTCGTTGACGCTCATGGCGACAAGGTCGATGCCGACGCTGTCGTGGCGGTTGAGTTCGAACGCCAGCTTGAGTTTGGTGCCGACGCCGTCGGTGCCGGACACCAGCACCGGCTCCTTGTATTTCCTGGAAATCTCGATCAGCGCGCCAAAGCCGCCGATGCCGGTCAGCACTTCGGGGCGCATGGTGCGTTTGGCCAGCGGCTTGATGCGCTCGACCAGGGCATCGCCGGCATCGATATCGACACCGGCATCTTTATAGGAAATGGAAGACACGCCCGACTCCAGAATCGAAAAGTGCGCTATTTTACCGCCTATGCACCCGATCCGACGCCCCGGTTTCCCCGGCAACACTCCCTGGCTTGCCTTCGCGGCATTTCTCGTCTCGGGCGTGCTGATCTATCTGCTGGGCCCGATCCTGACGCCTTTTCTCGCCGGCGCCCTGCTGGCCTATATCTTCGATCCGCTGGTCGACCGGCTGGAGACACGCGGACTATCGCGTACAGTCGGCACGGTCATTGTCATCATACTGGCCGGGCTGGCGCTGCTCGGCCTGCTGCTGGTGGCGCTGCCGCTGTTCCAGGGGCAGTTCGCCGAACTGGCGCAACGCGTGCCGGCCGGGTTCGACCTGTTGCAGACCCGCTTCCTGCCCTGGCTTGCGCAGACCTTCGGCATCAACATCGATTTCAACCTGGCTGCGTTAAAGACCTGGCTTACCGAAAAAGCCGCCGAGCGTGGCACCGCCTGGCTGCCCTCCCTGCAGACCGGCGCGCTGGCCATCGTCGGCGTACTGGTCAATCTGCTGTTGATCCCGGTGGTGATGTTCTATCTGCTACGGGACTGGGACGTGATGGTCGCACGGGTCGCCAGCCTGGCGCCGCGGCGCTGGCTGGGCACCGTCACCCGCATTGCCCGCGACATGGACGCGGTCGTCGGCGAGTTCCTGCGCGGGCAGATGGCGGTGATGGCGACCTTGTCGCTGTATTACGCCCTTGCGCTGTGGGCGACAGGACTGGATTACGCACTGCCGATCGGTATCCTCACCGGCTTGCTGTCCTTCGTGCCCTTCCTCGGCTTTGGCCTCGGCGTGATCCTGGCGCTGCTGGTGGCCGTGCTGCAGTTTGCCGACTGGACCGGGGTGGCCTGGGTGGCGGGCATCTATCTGGCCGGACAAGCGCTGGAAAGCTATGTCGTCACCCCGCGCCTGGTCGGCGAGCGGGTCGGCCTACACCCGGTGGCGGTCATCTTCGCGCTGGCAGCATTCGGCCAGATGTTCGGCTTCGTCGGCGTGCTGCTGGCGGTGCCGCTGGCGGCGATCCTGCTGGTGGCGCTGCGCGAATTGCGCAGCGTCTACGAAGCCAGCGACTTCTATGCCGGCAGCTATAATGCCGGCTCTTCAGATTCCGCAATGCCCGCCATGTCCACACCCCTGTTCGAATCGCGCATCGCCTCGCTGCCGCTGGTCCACCGCGGCAAGGTGCGCGACATCTACGCCGTCGGCGACGACAAGCTGCTGATCGTCACCACCGACCGCCTGTCGGCCTTCGACGTGGTGATGCCGACCCCGATCCCCGGCAAGGGCGAGGTGCTGACCCGGGTATCGGCGTTCTGGTTCGACCGCCTGAAAGCCATCGTGCCGAGCCAGGCGCTCGACATCGCGCCGGAATCGGTGGTGGCGGAATCCGAACGCGACCAGGTCGCCGGACGCGCGATCGTGGTGAGAAAGCTCAAGGCCTTGCCGGTCGAGGCGATCGTGCGCGGCTATCTGGCCGGCTCCGGCTGGAAGGAATACCAGGCCAGCCAGTCGGTCTGCGGTATCGCGCTGCCCGCCGGCCTGGCGCAGGCCAGCCGTCTGCCCGAACCGATCTTCACCCCGTCGACCAAGGCGGCGGCCGGCGCGCACGACGAGAACATCGGTTTCGACGAGATGGCCAGGCTGACCGGCCACGATCTGGCCATCCAGTTGCGCGACACCAGTATTGCCCTGTACAAGGCTGCGGCAGAGTATGCGCTCACACGCGGCATCATCATCGCCGACACCAAGTTCGAATTCGGGCTGGACGAGACCGGCAGGCTGGTATGGATCGACGAGGCGCTGACCCCCGATTCGTCGCGCTTCTGGCCGGCCGATCAGTATCGGCCTGGCAGCAGTCCGCCGAGCTTCGACAAGCAGTTCGTGCGCGACTGGCTCGAGGCCAGTGGCTGGAACAAGCAGGCGCCGGGCCCGACGCTGCCGGCCGGGATCGTGGAGAAGACCAGCGAGAAATACCGCGAAGCGATGACGCGGTTGCTGGCCTGAGCGGCTGCTACTTCAGGGTATCGTTCAGGAACGACGCAACCGTTTCGACCATTTCGCCTTCGTGTCCGGTATAGAAATGGTCGGCATGCCGAATCACCCCCTGTCTTGAATGAGCGGCCGCCAGACTGCCCTTGCGCTTCGCCGCGCCCGTCAGCACCGGCGGCAGATCATTGTCGCCATACATGTCCAGGACCGGCAGTTTCAGTCCGGCATAGTCATCCTGCTGCAGCCCCAGGCTCGCCCACGCTTTCACCGCGGCGTCGGGCTGGCCGCTGAAATAGGCGCGGCTCATGCGCGAACCCAGGCTGTGGGAGACGACGGCCAGTTGCGTATAGCCTTTCGCCTTGAGGAAATCGACGGCCTGGGCGATACGATCGGCGGCCTCGGGAAAGGTCGGGGGATAGGCCGCGCCCTGGGCGTCCGCGGCCAGCACCGGCATCTGGATCGACAAGGTGGCAAAACCGCGATCGGCCAGTTCGGTTCGCAGCGTGCCGACCATGCCCCAGTCCGGGTGGATCCCCATGCCATGGACGACGATGAGCGCCTTGTCGCCGTCGACGGGCGTGAACAATGCAAGAAAATTGTGGTGGCCGCGCGAGGTCTGCAGATAGACCGGATCGCCCACCACCAGTCCGGGGACCACTTCGTCGGCCCATTTCTTCTCGCGCGCATAATCGGCCGCCGGTTCCGCAAACGCAACCACGGAGAACAATGCGACCAGACCGCCCGCCAGGCCCATCCAGATATTTTGCTTCATCTCGGTTCTCCGCAGGATTAAAGTTAACGTCTCATTGCCCGATAATTCTAAGAAATCGTGGTTCCATCAACGGTCCAGGTAAACAATAACGTGACAGCCCAATCGCTGCGCATTGTCTCATCTACCAAGCAACGCGACCTCCGGTCCCGCGAAGCTGCGCGTGTCGTCATCGTGGACGACCGGAACACCGCACGCAGCCTGCTGGAAGGCCTGGCCCGGACGCTGGAACCGGGTGTGATCGTGGAAAGCTACGCGGATCCATTCGACGCCCTGGCGCACATGCAGGGCAAGGACATACCCGACCTCATCATCACCGATTACCGCATGCCTGGCATGGACGGCATCGAATTTACCCGGCGCATCCGCGCGGAACGTCGCCTGGCCGACATCCCCATCATCATCGTCACCGTGGTCGAGGACCGCCAAATCCGCTATCAGGCGCTTGAAAATGGCGCCACGGATTTCCTCACGCGTCCCATCGATCCGCAGGAATGCCGCGCACGCTGTCTCAATCTGCTGGCGTTGCGACGCAGCCAGAAGATGGTGTCGGATCGTGCGCAGTGGCTGGAAGACCAGGTCTTGCAGGCCACCCGCGAGGTCCGCACACGCGAGCGCGAAACCCTGATGAAGCTTGCCAAGGCAGGCGAATATCGTGACGAGGAAACCGGCAATCACATCATCCGCATGTCGAAATATGCACGTCTGATCGCCGAAGAACTCAAACTCACCGCGATGGAGTGCGACGAGATCGAAGCCGCGGCGCCCATGCACGACATCGGCAAGATCGGTATCCCCGACCTGATCCTGCTAAAACCCGGACGTCACACCCCTGATGAACAGGACATCATGCGTCGCCACCCGCTGATCGGCCACGAGATCCTCGCTGGCAGCCCGTCGCGCTACCTGCAGATGGGCGCGGTCATCGCGCTCGGCCACCACGAGAAATTCGATGGCAGCGGCTACCCGCAGAAACTGGCGGGCGACACCATCCCGCTCGCGGCGCGCATCGTGGCGGTGGCCGACGTATTCGACGCACTCACCTCCGATCGCCCCTACAAACGTGCCTGGTCGTTCCAGGATGCGCTCAAGTATGTCCAGGTGGAAAGCGGGCGCCATTTCGATCCGGACTGCGTCCGGGCGTTCGAACGACGCATCGATGCGGTGGTCGCAATCATGCGTGTGCTTGGCGACAAGCATACGAATACATGAAGGTCATGTTTTCCCCTTCCACGCCCCGATTTCTGCACGCTCTGATCAAACGGATTCGCAGTCGACCGGACACCGAATGCCAGCAGGCTTTGATCCGGGTCGTGATCGGGTTTATCTTTCTGGCCTATTTCTCCAGCGATTACGCCGTTCTGGACGACGCCATTCGCGGCCCGGCCCAATTCATCAGCATTCTGTTCACCGGGATCGCCGTCCTGATCGTCGTGCGCTCGCTATCCAGCCTGGAAATCTCCCGGCCGCGTCGCTTTTTCGCAATGCTGCTGGATTACACGACGTGTTCATTCCTGCTGACCTACACCGGTGAAGCCGGCAGCCCCCTGCTGGTGGTGTATCTGTGGGTCACCCTGGGCAACGGCTTTCGATACGGCGTCAATTATCTTTATGCCGCCACCGCCATGGCGATCGCGGGATTCATTCTGGTGCTCGCCCTGTCGCCCTACTGGAGCCAGCACATGTCCATCGGGGTGGCTTTCCTGCTGTCCATGATCGCCGTGCCGCTGTATTCGGCGTCGCTGCTGAAGCAGGTGCATTCCGCCATCCAGCGCGAACGCAGGGCCAACCAGGCCAAATCCAGCTTCCTCGCCACCATGAGCCATGAGCTCCGTACGCCGCTAAATGGCGTCATCGGCATCGCCGACCTGCTGGCGGAGACGCGGCTCGACAAGGAGCAGAAAGAATTCTCCCAGATCATCCGCGCTTCGGCCCACACCCTGCTCGACCTGATCGAAAACGTGCTCGACATCTCACGCATCGAGGCCGGGCGCATCGCCAGGAACGAGGAGGATTTCGACCTGCATCGCCTGGTGAACGGCACCATCGCGATGCTGCACACGCAGGCTCGCAGCAAGGGGCTGGTGCTGGCGTCGCACATCGCGCCGCAAACCCCGTTCCAGCTGCATGGCGAGGTACGCCATCTGCGCCACGTCCTCATCAACCTGATCGGCAACGCCATCAAGTTCACCGAGCACGGGCGCGTGGACATCTACGTCCGCCCGATCGGACAGGCCAATCCGCAACGCCTGCGCTTCGAGGTCGTCGATACCGGCATCGGCATTCCGGAAGCCGCCCTGCCACGCATATTCGACAGTTTCACCCAGGCGGATCCGGGCATCACGCGCCGCTTCGGCGGCAGCGGCCTGGGCACCACCATCGCCAAACAGCTGGTGGAAGCGCTCGGCGGCCAGATCGGCCTGCATAGCCGCGAAGGAGAAGGCACGACCTTCTGGTTCGAATTGCCGTTCGCCCTGCAGGCCACCCAGGCCAGCCCGCTGCCCGAGCAGTTCGACGCACCGATGCGGGTGGCGATCCTCGCGAACGGCGAACTCACAACCCGCATTCAGACCGCGATACGCAACTGGGGCGCCGACACCGTGGTGGTCGACAACACCACGCGGCTTGCCGCCGAGTTGTCCGCCTACCTGTCGGGCGGCAGTCCACTGGGCGCCGTGGTGGTGGAACGCAGCACCCTGCCGGGCGATCCGATCGCCTTCCTGCACCTTCTGCGCGACGATCCCAGCCTCGCCACCCTGCCGGTCATCCTGATCGAATCCGATAACCGCGTCACGCTCGCGCGCGATACCCAGCTGCTTCGCGAAGGCTACGCCTCGGTACTGCGTACCCCGGTCAACACAACCCTGCTGTTCAACGCCATCCATGCCGTCACCAGCCACGACACATCGTCCAACGTGGTTTCATTGGCCAATCACCTGCAGGCGCAGGCCGGCCACACGGCGGGGCTGAATATCCTGGTGGCGGAAGACAATCTGGTCAATCAGCGGGTGATTCGCGGCCTGCTGGAACATGCCGGACACACCACTCATCTGGCACACGACGGCGAAGAAGCGCTGGCCCTGCTCGAATCCGGCGACCAGACATTCGATCTGGCGATCGTCGACATGCACATGCCGCAACTGTCCGGTCCCGAGGTGGTACAGCGCTGGCGCTTCATGGAAACCGGCCATTTGCCCATCATCATGCTGACCGCGGATGCGCGCGGCGAGGCACAGGCGGCCTGCGAAGAAGCGGGGGCCGATGCCTTCCTGACCAAGCCGATCAACAGCCGCGAGCTGATCGAGGTGATCGCCCGGCTGGGAGGACCGTCCCGGAAAACGGCGGCGGCCCCGGCCCGCGCACAGCAGACCGTGGACGAACTCGACGAATCGGTTCTCGACAACCTCACCCAGCTTGGCGGGCCGGGCTTCCTGGAGGATCTGCTGGCCAGCTTCGAGGAAGACAGCGCACGCGCATTGCGCAACATCGAGCGCGCGCTGACGGCGCAGGATTATGGCCAGTGGCACGACCAGCTACATATGCTCAAGGGCGGCGCGCGCGATATCGGGGCCAACCAGCTCGCCGAGTTCTGCTCGGAAGCCGAACGCATCAAGCCATTCGAACTCTCGACTCCCATGGCCCGTGCCAGGCTCGATTCTGTGCGGGAGGCCCTGGCGTCCGTACAGGCCACGCTGGTTGCATATCAAGCCAGCAGATTACGCGCTGATCACAACTGAATCACCGGTTTTGTCGGCGTCGACCTTGCCGGTCTGCCGCGCAACCAGGCGCTCCATCATGCGCAGATCCTTGCTCTCCAACCGCAATGCCGCATCCACCCAGATTTCGGCGATTCGCATCAGTTCGTCATGTGCGATCGGCTGGGACAACTCGCGTGCCGCCCGCAATGCCAGGGCGCCATTGCGCTGGCGCGCCTCCTTGCGGATAAAATCGTAAACTGCCTGCTCGCCGCTTCCCGGATCAACCAGCAGATCCACGGCGCCCAGTTCGTACATTTCCTCGGCCGTATAAAGCTTGCCGCTCAGAATGACTTTTTCGGCCTTGGTGTAACCGATCTTCCTGCCGAGCAGGGTCATGGCACCCATGCCGGGGAACAGATTGAACAGTATCTCCGGAAAGCCCATTTTCGTCCCGCGTTCCGCGATCAGGACGTTGCCCGACAGCGCACACTCGAAGCCACCGCCCAGTGCGTCTCCCTGCACCAGGGTGATGGTTTTCAGATTGGGGCGATTCAAATGCAGGGCATTCAGAAACAAGGGACGAATGCAGGCCTGCGCATATTTGTACAGGTTTTCACGGTCACGTGCCTCGATCAACTGGCGAAACAGGTTGAGGTCTCCCCCCAGGTTATAGATCCCGGGATGGCCAGAGGCCACCACCACATAATTCACGTCGGCGCATTCCGGATCATCCACACGCCGGGCCACGTCGCCAAACCAATCGACGATCTCCCTCAGCAAAGTCCCCGTAAAACAGGGGCGGGGCGCAGCATTCATGTAGCCCCACGCAACCTGATTGTGCCCGTCGTAATACGTCGTAAGTTGACTGTAATCGTTCTGCTGGGGTTGCAGAGTAGTCCGTACAGCTTGCAGATGCGCCATGATGCTTTCTCCACGAGGAATTGATCGGTCATGCGACGAATTTTCGGCATGTGTCGAAAGACTAACGTGTGGGATGCGCCCACTCAAGCATGAAATCGTTACAGGCTGAAAAACACTCTATTTGGTTAAATGTTCTGTATCTGAACGCAACACAGCGGGGCTGGACGGGGATGGCTAGAATGTCCAGACCATGCGTAGCGCCAGCGTAAACAGCAGCAAGGCAAAAATCCGCTTCAAGGGACGCACCGGCAGCCGATGCGCCGTACGCGCGCCCAGCGGGGCGGTCAGCACGCTGCCCAGCACGATGCCGGCGAGCGCCGGCAGATAGACAAAGCCCAGGCTGCCTGCGGGACGCCCCTCGACCTGCCAGCCGCCCAGCACGTAGCCGACAGCACCCGCAGCTGCAATCGGAAAACCGATTGCGGCCGACGTGGCGATCGCCCGGTGCAACGGGACGTTGTGCCACAGCATGAACGGGACCGACAGGGTGCCGCCGCCGATGCCGACCCAGCTCGACACGACGCCGATCACGCCGCCCGCCAGCGAGGTTCCGGTGCGCCCGGGCAGGGCGCGATGGGGCGCCGGCCTGAAATCCAGCCACATCTGGACGGCGGCGTAGGACAGGAAAGCCACAAAAAACAGCTTTAATACCATGGCGGGCATCTGCGTCGCCAGGGCCGCGCCCGCCAGCGTGCCGAGCACGATACCGGGCGCGATGCGCCGCACCAACGGCCACTCGACGGCCCCCCGGCGATGGTGGGCGCGGACGCTGGATACGGACGTGAACAGGATGGTTGCGAGCGAGGTCCCCAGCGCCAGCTGCGGTTCCATCCCGGCTGCCAGGCCATGCCTATGCAGCAGCATGATCAGCACCGGCACGATGATGAGGCCGCCGCCAACACCGAGCAGGCCGGCCACGAAACCGACCACCAGACCCAGCCCGCCATAGGCAGCGAACAGCGAGACGTCGCCATAGGTCGCCAGCTGGGCCAGCTCGACCATTTATAGATGCTTGACGATGAAGGCGTATTCGGCCGGATCGACCGGCGTGATCGACAGGCGATTGCCTTTTTGCAGGATGCGCATGTTGGCGAGTTCGGGATAACTGCGAATTTCTGACAATGGCATCAGTCGCGTCTTTTTCACGAGTTTCACGTCGACGTTGAACCAGCGCGGTATTTCTGGCGTGGCCTTGGGATCAAAATACGGGCTCTTGGGGTCGAACTGGGTGGCGTCAGGATAGGCCGCCATACTGACCTCAGCCAGCCCCGCGACGCCCGGCACGGCGCACGACGAATGGTAGAACAACACCTTGTCGCCCGGCTTCATCTGGTCACGCATGAAATTACGCGACTGATAATTGCGTATGCCAAACCAGGCGATGCTTTGATTGGGCATGGCAGCGAGGTCATCGATGCTGACCTCGCCTGGTTCGGATTTCATCACCCAGTAACGCATGCTCACTCCCGCCTGATCAGGGTGCCGACACCTTCCGGCGTCAACACTTCCAGCAACAGGGCGTGCTCGACGCGGCCATCGATGATGTGTGCGGATTTGACGCCGCTGTTTACCGCATCGACCGCGTAGCCGACCTTGGGAATCATGCCACCAGAAATGGTGCCATCGTCGATCAGTCCGTCGACCTCGCGCGGCGTCAGTCCAGTCAGCAGCTGCTTCTGCTTGTCGAGTACACCCGACGTGTTGGTCATGAAAATGACCTTTTCCGCATTCAGCACGCCAGCGATCTTGCCGGCCGCGACGTCGGCGTTGATGTTGTAGGCATTACCCTCCGCGTCCCCTCCGAGCGGCGCCACCACTGGAATGAAATCGCGTGCATCGAGGACCTGGATGATTTCCGGATCGATGCTGACGATTTCGCCAACCTGGCCAATATCGAGCATCTCGTCGACCTTCTCCCGGCTTCGCACCAGCATTTTCTTGGCCTTGATGAAATTGCCATCCTTGCCGGTCAGTCCCACCGCGCGGCCGCCGTTCTTGTTGATCAGCGTGACGATGTCCTGGTTAATCAGGCCGCCGAGCACCATCTCCACCACGTCCAGTGTTTCGTCGTCGGTCACCCGCATGCCCTGGATGAACTCGCTCTGCTTGCCGATGCGCTGCAACAGACCGGCGATCTGCGGCCCCCCACCGTGCACCACCACCGGATTCATTCCTACCAGCTTCAGCAGCACCACGTCCTTGGCGAAGGCCTCCATCAGATGGCGCTCGGTCATGGCATTGCCGCCGTATTTGATGACGATGGTCTTGTCGTAGAAGCGCTGGATGTAGGGCAGCGCCTCGGACAGGATATTGGCCTTCTCGGCGGCGGTGTGGAGGGGGGTCATGATGGCTCCGTATAAGATTGCGCGGATTTTACGCCAATAAAAAAGGCGGCGCGCGGCCGCCTTCCGGACCCGAAGCCGACGGCTTACTGCACCGTCACGCGTTTGGCTGCGGCTACCGCTTTTTTCGGCAGCACCAGCTCCAGCACACCGTCCTGATAGCGGGCGCTTGCGCCTGCCTCGTCAATCTCGTTCTCGAGCGAGAAGCTGCGTCCGACACGGCCGACATAACGTTCGCGCCGCAGCACTTTTTCGCCATCCTTCTGCTCGGTGAGTTTCTTGGTCTCGGCGCTGATCGATACGGTATTGCCATCGATGGTGATATGGATATCTTCCTTGCTCACACCCGGAATCTCGGCGTGCACGGCGTAGCCCTGCTCATCCTCTTTCACATCCATGCGGATCTGCGGCGCGTCCCGGTCCAGCCTGACCGGGCGGAAAAAGCCGCGGAACAGGTTATCGAGAGAATCCGTTTCAAACGGATCATAACGGGTCATGTTAGACATCGTGCCCTCCTTCTGGTTGACAAATGTTGCGGATACACCTGATCTGGGGTGTCCGTCTGGCTTTTCAAGGGGTCGATTTGCCCCCTGGCAGCGCGGCGCAACATTCGACACGGCGGCCCTGCCCATACTCCGGCCGTTAAAGCACGACGTCAGCGACGAAACGGTCAGTGGCGGTACTGCATGGCGCGTGCTTCGGCCTTCACCTCGACCGTCTGCTGTTTGCCTGCGGATTCGATCGTCAGCGTGAGCGGAATGCTGTCACCCGCCACGATCGGTTTTTTCAGATTCATCAGCATGATGTGTAAGCCACCCGGTTCCAGCGAAACTGTCCTGCCTTTTGGCAGATCAATCGCTTTCACTTCGCGCATCCGCATCACGTCGCCGTCCATTTTCATCTCGTGCACTTCCACCCGTGGCACGGCGCTACTGGACACGCCGACCAGACGCGCATCGGCATCAGACTCGATCTGCATGTAGGCGGCGCCGACGGGCTGGCCCGGCATGGTGGCGCGTACCCAGACGTCAGTCACGCTGATATTGGCGGCCCAGGCGGGCAGATTCATCAGGCTGATCAGCAATGCGGAGACAAGTGTGGTTTTCATCTATGTATGCCCGGTTATAAGACTCAGAATTTGACAGTCAGGCCAGTGTAAATCGAACGGCCCATGCCGGGAACCGGGGTGCCCCACTGCGGCACGGTGGCTGCCGTCGTGCTGGCGGTCATCGTCGTGCCCTGCCCCAGATAGGCGCCACCGAGCGGATGATAGTAGAGCCGGTCAAATACGTTTTCGATACCGAAGTCGACACGTACCTGCTTCCAGGCGTAGCTGCCGCGCAGGTTGACCAGCGCATAGCCGGGGGTTTCCATCTCGTTGCGCATTTCAGAGACGTCGTCCTTGCGGCTGACCATCACGAGTTCGGCGGCGTTGTCCCAGCCGCGCAGCGTGTGCGTCAGCGTCAGCCTGGCGTTGAGCGGCATGATGTTGTACAGATTGTCGCCGGTATCGCGGTTCTCGCCCTGGGTGTAGCTGACGAGACCCTTGAGCCCGTACGCGCCCGTGCCGGTCTTCGCCAGCGGCATCTTGCCCGACAGGTCGATGCCGTAGAGCCGCGCCGACTGGTTGACGAACTTGAGCACCGTGTACTGGTCAGTCTGCAGCGTCGCGCTCGGCGCGTTCGTCGTGGCGTTCCACTGGGTCGCGTCGATGTAGTCGGTGACGTATGTGTAATAGGGCGTGGCCTTGAACTCCCAGGCACGGTCGGCCGCGTGCCAGTCAAAGGTCGCGGACACGGTGTTGGCCTGCTCGGGGTCGAGGTCGAGGTTGCCGATGTAGCCGTTGCCGTCGCCGAACCAGTTGACCATCAGCGCCGCCATCTGCCAGGTCGACCAGGTGTAGCGCTCGTGCAGGTTGGGCGAGCGCGTCTTGTGGGCGAAGCCGAATTCGATGTCGCGCATGGCGTCGGGTGTGTAGCGCGCCAGCACGGTCATGTCCCAGTTGTTGTCGGTCTTGCTGTGGTCGGCGTTGTTGAAGTTGGCTGCGTCCCTGATCTGGTTGGTCATCGCAGGGCCCGCGGCAGGGACCGTGGGGAAGGTATTCTGGTTATAGCCGTGGACACCGCCGGCGTCCATGCTCACGCGCTCGAAGCGCACGCCGGCGAGCGTCATCCACTCCGGGCTGTGCTGCCTTTCCCATTCGCCGAACACCGCCGCACGGTCGCGCTCGCCATCGTTGACGTTCAGGAAGGCGTTAGGTGCCATGTTCGCGCCGGAAGCCGGCCACCAGTCGTCGAGGCGGTAGCGCTGGTATTCGGCGCCGACACGCAGCAGATCCTGCTGCGTCAGGTCGATATCGGCCTTGACGACGGCTCCGGTGTTGGTGCTCGCGGTATTCATCGGCATGCCGGCGGCGCAGGTTGCGCTGGGGCCAGCGCAAGGCGCACCGAAATAAGCGGGGTTTCCTGCCTGATACCAGTACTTCTTGTCGGCGCCGAAGTCCATGAAGTGATCGACGTCCTCACGGTAGACGCGCGCCTCGAGTTTGCCCCAGGCGAGGTCGCCGGCGTAGCGCAGGTTCACGCGCTTCTGGTCGTTGCCAAGCAAGTCCATGCGCTGGTTGGACCACAGCTGTTCGGGCAGGTCCTGCCAACCGAACCTGGCTTCCACCAGGTGGGCGCCACCGCGGAACGCCAGGCCCAGCGTCTGGTTACGCGTGTCGTAGGCGGTCGAGCCGACCTCGTCGGCCGGCAGGGTGTGGCCCGGGTGGCCGGTGAAGCCGGCGGGCGTTCCCGCGACGAATAGTCTGTCCTTGAAATCGCCGCCGGCGTCGTAGTTGTCCGATTGTGCAATGGCGCCGGTGTAGGAGAGGTTGAAGCCCTCGGTCGCATAGGTCGCCGCGACGTTACCCCCCCTGACGTTGCCGTTGCTGCGGTAGAAGGCGCCTGCCTCGCCCTTGACGAGGCTGCCCTCGCCCGGCTTGGCGAATACGGGATCGGCCGTCTTGGCGACGATCGCGCCGCCGATGCTGTCGCCCCCGACGCTGACCGGCGCGAGCCCGGCGTAGACGCCGATCGTTTCGACCTGCGACGGATCCAGGTACGACAGCGCGGGGTTCATGTGGTTGGGACAGGCCGAAATCAGATCCATGCCATCGACCTTGATTCGCAACCGGTCGTCGGCCAGACCGTGAATCGACGGCAGGCTGGACACGCCGCCCCCGCCATACAGACTCATCCCCGGGATATCCCGAAGCAGGCTGGCGGTGTCGCTGGTTGTTGCCCGCAGGGCAGGCAGGTTTTGCACTTCAGTCCCGGTCGGCATGAGCGGCTCGGGCGTGCCTTCCACTACGATCGTCATCAGGGGCGTGGGCTCACTGGCCATGACGGGGGTCGGCAACAGGCTGGCGGCAATCAGAAGAGGCAGCAGGCGGGGAACGAAAGCAGGGGGGTTCATGGCACACGAAAGGAGATTAAGTAGACCCGATTGTCTCTTTTCGGCCGCGTCCGGGGAATGTGACGGATTGTCGCAGGCAAGGCGCGAAGCGTTTAACCATGCGGCTTCCAGGCTTGATGCAAATAGAAACCCGGCACGGAACAGATTAAAACTGGCGCGCAAGGCACACCATCAGACAAATTGTCGCAGCTCGCGGCACGCAATGGCCCGGGTATTACAATGCCGCCATGTCGTCTGTGACCGATTCCATCCTGTTGTCCACTCTGCCCGCGCGTGCGCTGCTGGGACGCCTGCTGGCGGTGCGCATTTCGCTGATCGCCGGCTGGGCGGCCGGCCTCGTCTGGCTGCACTGGGGCCTGCGCATTCCGATGCCGCTGCTGCCGATGGGCGCCGTGCTGCTGCTCATGAGCGCGTTCTCGCTCATCACGGCATGGCGGCTGCGGCTCGATTTGCCCGCCACCCAGATGGAGTTTCTGGCGCATCTGCTCGCCGACCTCACCGCATTTGCGGTGCTGGTATTTTTCAGCGGCGGCGTGACCAACCCGTTCGTCTCGCTGATGCTGGTGCCCGTCGTCATCGCGGCGATCAGCCTGCGCCCGCGCTGGGTATGGCTGCTGGCAGCCGTGGCGGGAGGCTTCTACGGCCTGCTGCTGTTCTATTTCGAGCCGCTCGCCGTGACCGATCCAAACGCCGCCTACGGCATGCATCTGGGCGGCATGTGGTTCAACTTCCTGGTCAGTGCCGGGCTGATCGCCTTCTTCGTCACCCGCATGCAGGCGGCCCTGCGCGCACGCGACCAGGAGTTGTCCGCGCTGCGCGAAAAACAGCTGCGCGACGAACGCATCGTCGCGCTCGGCACACAGGCCGCGCTGGCCGCGCACGAACTCGCCACCCCGCTCGCCACCATCCAGACCACGGCACACGAACTCGCGCGCGAATTTGCCAACGACCCCGACATCGGCGCCGATTGCCGTCTGCTCGAAAAACAGGCCCAGGCCTGCAAGCAGATCCTCACCCAGCTCGCCGCGCGTGCCCACGACAGCACGACGGCCGCCCACCCACTCGATACCTGGCTTGCCAGCCTGATCGAGCGCTGGCAGGTGCTGCGCCCGGACGCCCACGTCAGCCTCACGCTAGTGGACGACAACCGCGACTTCATACCGCCCGAAGGTCTGGAACAGGCGATCCTCAATGTGCTGAACAACGCGGCCGACGCGTCGCCCCGTGCTGTCGAGTTCGGGGCCACGGCGAGCGGTGACGTCCTGGCGATCGATATCGCGGATCGTGGATCGGGTTTCACGCCCGAACAGAAGGCGCAGGCGGGACGCATGCTGTTCAGCAGCAAGCCGGGGCGCGGCTGGGGCATGGGCCTCGCGCTCACCCACGCCACCCTGGAACGCATCGGCGGCACGCTGACCCTGGCCGAGCGAGACGGCGGCGGTACCCGGGTCCGCATTACGCTGCCCTGGACGCCCGTATGAACATGAAATTGCTGATCGTCGAGGACGACGCCGATTTTGCAGCGGTCCTGTCGCGCGCCATGGGCAAGCGCGGCTTCGAGACTGCCGTGGCCCGCGATGCCGAGCAAGCCCGATCCATGGCTGCAAGCTTCGCCCCCAGCCATGCAGTCGTCGACCTCAAACTGCCCGGCGGCGAATCGGGGCTGGCCGTGGTGGCCGCACTTGCCGCGCGCACGCCCGTTCCCGCCATCGTGGTACTCACCGGCTATGCCAGCATCGCCACCGCGGTCGAGGCGGTCCGTCTGGGTGCGCGGCATTACCTGGCCAAACCAGCCGATGCCGACGAGATTCTCGCCGCGCTCATGCGCGACCAACCCGATGCCGCCCTCGAAGTCAGCCCTGGACCCCTGACCGTGGCGCGAATGGAATGGGAACACATCCAGAAGGTGCTGAACGAACACGACGGCAACATCTCGGCGACCGCGCGTGCCCTGAAGATGCACCGCCGGACGCTGCAGCGCAAACTCGACAAAAACCCGCCGAAGACGGGTTGAGCGCAGGGCTTTTTACAGTCTCTAGCCTGCGGTGCCCCAATCGATCCAGCCGGCGTAGGCCGACAACAGCACCAGCAGACCGAACACGATGCGGTACCACGCGAACACCGTAAAATCGTGACGGCTGATGAAACGAATCAGGCCGCGTACCGCCAGCAGGGCACTGATGAACGAGGCCGCTCCGCCCACCGCGAACATGCCGATGTCGTCCACGCTGAACAGCGCCCGGTTCTTGAACACGTCGTATAAGGTCGCGGCGAACATGGTCGGGATCGCCAGGAAGAACGAGAACTCCGCCGCCGTCTTGCGCGACAGGCCGAAAAACAGGCCGCCGATGATGGTCGCACCCGAACGCGAGGTACCGGGGATCATCGCCAGCGCCTGCGCAAACCCCACTTTCAGCGCGTCGCGCCAGGTCATGTCGTCGACCGTTTCCACGCGGACCACGTGCTTGCGGCGCTCCGCCCACAGGATGAGCACGCCGCCGATGATCAGCGCCGAGGCGACGACAATGGGGTTGAACAGATAGTGCTTGATCTGCTTGATGAACAGGAAGCCCAGCACCGCGGCGGGCAGGAAGGCCACGAACAGATTGGTCGCCAGCCGCCGCGACGCCGGCTCGGTCGTCACGGTTACCAGCGCGTGTCCGAGGCGCGCCCGGTATTCCCACACCACCGCCAGGATCGCCGCAAACTGGATCGCGATCTCGAACACCTTGCCCTTCCCGTCGTTGAAGCCGAGCAGTTGTCCAACCAGGATCAGATGCCCGGTGCTGGACACGGGCAGGAACTCGGTCAGTCCCTCGACGATGCCGAGGATGAGCGCGTGCAGGAGAATGGTGGGATCGGTCATGGCACAGGTCTGGACATAAAAAAGGCGCGCCAACCGGGCGCGCCTGCGGATTATACGCGGGGTGGATTACAGCTTGCGGTAAACCTCGGCACCTTGCTTGATGAACGCCACCGCCTTCTCTTCCATGCCCTTCTTCAGCACCTCGTCTGCCGTGAGGCCCTGGCTCGCCGCGTAGTCGCACACGTCCTGGGTGATCTTCATGGAGCAGAAGCGCGGGCCGCACATGGAACAGAAATGCGCGACCTGGTGCACCTCGTTCGGCATCGTCTCGTCGTGCATGAAGCGTGCTTTGTCGGGATCGAGGCCCAAGTTGAACTGATTCTCCCAGCGGAACTCGAAGCGTGCCTTGGAGAGTGCGCAGTCGCGGATCTGTGCGCCGGGGTGACCCTTGGCGAGGTCGGCGGGCCGGAAGTCGGGGTGAATCACCCTGCCGTCCGGTTGTCCTCTTTGGTCAGCGTCTCGAAACCGGCGATGATGTCGAGGAGTTCTTCCGTGATCGCCTGCTGGCGCTCCTGATGGTAGTGGCGCGAAAGTTCGGCCAGATGATTCTGGATGTTCTTTTCCGCCGCCTGCATGGACGCGAGGCGACTGGCATTCTCGCTCGCGAGGGATTCGGCGAACGCGCGGTACAGCATGACGAACAGATGTTGCCGGATCAGGGACGAAAACAGCGGGTGCCAGTCCATCGTGAAGGTGGGCAGGGACCGGGAAGCCCAATCCCGCTGCGCGAGATTCGACAGCCAGGCGCGGTCGATCGGCAGGAGCTGCATCTTGTCCGGCCGGGAGCCCGCGGGCGCGACCGGCCTGTGATGCATGATGAGGCACTGGTCTACGCCGTCCCGGAAATGCAGCGCCTCGATTGCGAGCAGCACCTGATTGACCGCCTGCACAACGCCGGGGATCGAGCCTGGCATCGGGAATTTCCCGCCGATTGCGCACCCGGCGTCTTCCAGCCTGCCCACGGCGCGAGCGCCGACGACCAGCACCGTCCGGTCTTCCGGCGCGCCGGACAGCCGATTCATGTGTTCCAGCGCGAAATCCGCCACCTGCTCGTTGAAGGAGCCGCACATCCCCTGGTCGGAACCGAAGATGACGATCCCCCAACGCCCGCTGGACGGGGCCTTTGCCGGGATGGCTTCGGGCCGGTTCTGCAAAGCGATCTGCAACCCGGCCTCGATCGTGCGGTTGTACTCCGCCAGTGATTCCACCGCCGTTTCATACTGGCGGACGCTGGCGGCGGCGAGCGCCTTCATCACGCGGACCACAGCGTGCAGGTCTTCGGCGGTCTCGATGCGCCGGCGCATTGCTTCCAGCGTGTGCGCCATTACGCGGCTTCCTCGAAGCCCGCGACCGCATCGCGGATGACCCGCACCAGCTCCTCGCGGTCTTCCACGGTCAATTTTTCGCCGGATTCCATGCGTTGGCAGACCGCCGGCAATTCTGCCGTGACCTTGCGGCGGATGGCCCGCTCCGCGTTCGCCACCTTCTCGACCGGGATCGCGTTCAGCAGCCCCGCGCTGGCGGCCAGCAGAACCGCGACCTGTTCCGGCACCGGTAGCGGCTGATACTGGAACTGCTGGAAGATCTCGCGCACCCGGCGGCCACGTTCCAGCGTGGCGATGGACGCGTCATCGAGACGGGTGCCGAAGCGGGCAAAGACCTCCAGTTCCTCGAACTGGGCATAGGACAGCCGCAGTTCGCCGGAGACGGAACGGTAGCAGGGCAGTTGCGCCTTGCCGCCGACCCGCGACACGGACCGCCCCACCTCCACGGCGGGCAGCGTGCCCTTGCGAAACAGTTGCGGCGACAGGATGATCTGGCCATCGGTGATGGAGATCAGGTTCGTCGGAATATAGGCGGAGATATTCTGGGACTGGGTTTCGGCGATCGGCAATGCCGTAAGCGACCCCCCGCCATAATCCTCCCGCAGCTGAGTCGCGCGCTCCAGCAGCCGGGAATGGACATAGAAGATATCGCCAGGATAGGCCTCGCGGCCCGGCGGGCGGCGCATCAGCAGGGACAGTTCGCGATAGGCCCGCGCATGACGCGTGAGGTCGTCATAGACGATGAGCACATCCCGGCCCTGCTCCATGAAATATTCGGCCATGGTGGTGGCGGCATAGGGCGCAATATATTGCACGCCCGGCGCCTCGTCGCCCGACGCCACCACGGCAACACAGTAGGACATCGCATCGTGACGTCGCAGCGACGCGATGAACTCGGCCACCGCCGAACTCCGCTGGCCGATGCTGCAATAGACACACAGCACATCCTTGCCGCGCTGGTTCAGGATCGTGTCCAGCGCGATGGCCGTCTTGCCGGTTTGCCGGTCCCCGAGGATCAACTCGCGCTGGCCGCGACCGATGGGCAGCAGGGCATCGATCACTTTCAGACCGGTTTGCAACGGCCTGGTCACGGGCGCGCGGTGCAGGATGGGGGGAGCCGGTCGCTCGACCGGGCGCCGCTCGTGCGACCGGATCGGCTCCCGCTCGTCGAGCGGCCTCCCTAAAGCGTCCACGACACGGCCGATGACTTCCCCGCCGACCGGCACATCGAGGATGCGGCCGGTGCGGTGGGCGAAGCTGCCGGCCGCCAGATCATGGCTCGGGCCGAGCAGGACGACGCCGACTTCGTCCGGATCGAGGTTATAAGCCAGGCCGAGCAGCCCGCCGTGCAGACTGATCAGTTCCTCCGCCTCGACCCCGGGCAGGCCACGGACGCGGGCCACCCCCGCGCCGACCGAGACGACCCGGCCGATTTCGCTGGCGGTCAACGCCGCCCGCTCCGTCGCCGCCACATTCTCGACGATGGCCAGCGCGTCCCCGGCGGAATCGCGCAACGGCCTCGACGCGGTGTTTCGACCGGCGGGCTTATCGGGCGTCTGCATGGTTGCTGCCGTGCTCTTCCAGTTCCTCGAAGACACGCGTTTCCAGGTCTGCGAGGTAAGCATCCAGATTCCACGCCAGGCGGTGCGAATGGGCGCGTAGTTCGATACCGCAGATCAGTTCCGGCGCGATGGTGAAGCGCACAGCGATGGTGTCATCCAGATGCTGGCGCAGGGATCGGCTCAACGCCTCCTGCGCCTCGTCGCGAAGCGGGAAGGCCGTGCGGACCTCGACCGGCTGTTCCGAGCCGCGGGCCGCCGCGACAATTTTCGCCCGCTCCGCCGGCTCGAGGACACGGACGCGCTCGACAAAGACCTTGAGTATCTGTTCCTCGAGCTCCGCGTCGGCCAGTTCTTTCAGACCCCGGCCGGCCAGCGTGAAGACGCCCTGCCCGAGACGTTCACGGAAATCCTGGAGCAATCCCGAGCGCTCCCGCTGCAGCGCCTCCAGCCATTTCGCCTGCGCCCTTTCCGCTTCCAGGCGCGCGTCTTCCAGCAGCTGCTGGCGGCGGGTTTCGGCCTCTTCGCCGGCTTGCGCCAGCATCTGTTCACGGTGCGCGTCAAACGTCCGGTTCCGGGTGCGAAACGACTCCGCTTCCTGCTCGGCCGTCGCACGCTGGCGCGCCGCCTCTTCCAGGCGACCGCTGATGTTCGCTTCCCGGGCGTCCATGGCGCCGATGATCCGGCGGTAAAAAAGCTTCCTGAGCAGCGCGACCAGCACCAGGAAGTTGATGACCTGGGCGACCAGCGTGAACCAGTCCAGTTCCACGCTACTGCGCTCCGGCCAGGCTGGCGAAATGATTCCAGAAGGGGTTGGCGAAGATCAGGATCATGGACACGACGAAGCAATAGATCGCCGAGGATTCGGTCATCGCCAGCCCGATGAACAGCGTGCGGGATATGGTGGGCGCCGCGTCGGGCTGCTGGGCCAGCGCACCCATGGCGCGGGATACCGCCCATCCCTCGCCCAGCGCGGTGATTGGCGCGCCGATACCGACGGTTGCGCCCGCCATGATGATGGAGATCATGCCGATCAACTCAAGACTTTCCATGAAGCGTCTCCTCTGTTGCGTTGGACGTGTTGGCGACCTGCTCCTCATGAGCACGGCTGGCGGAAGCGATGAACACCAGCGCCAGGATCGCGAAAATATAGGCCTGAATGACACCGATCAACAGACCGAGTGCGTTCATGATGATAGGGAAAAACAGCGGCGCGATCGCCAGCGCCACGGCCGCGATCATCGTTCCGCTCATTATGTTGCCAAACAGGCGGATCGACAGCGAGATCGTCCGCGTTATCTCGCCGATCAGGTTGAACGGCAGCATGAACGGGCTCGGTTGCAGATAGGATTTCAGATAACCCCGCAGTCCGTGGGCCAGGATGCCGAAAACCGGAACGGCGACGAACACGCACAGGGCGAGCGCCGTCGTGGTCGAGAGTGATCCCGTGGGCGGATGGAAGCCCGGGACGATCGCCAGCACATTGGAGACCACAATGAACAGGAACAGCGTCCCGATGAACGGCAGATAGCGATCCGGGTTGGTGTCGACCACCTCCCGGATCTGCCCCCGTATGCCTTCCAGCACGATTTCCAGCAGCACCTGCCCGCGCGACACGGAGGCCTCCGTCGAAAGTCTGCGCGTGATCGCCCAGGAACCGAGCACCAGGATCGCCATGACCACCCAGGTGAACAGCAGGGTGGCCGAGACCGCAAACGGCCCGATATACCCGTAAATGATCGTGTCGGGGCTGATATTCACGGCGCTATGCCCTTCTTTCCGCCGGCAACGACGGGCGCGGGGTCGGGTCTCAACCAGAAGGTCAGGATCTGCCGGGCGATCAGGAAGCCGCCAAGGCAGGCGAGCGCGCGCTCCCAGCTGCCGTCCATGACGAAGTAGAAGCCGATAACCGTAAGCGAAAGTCGCACGACAAAGCTGGATCCGAACAGCAGCGCGGGTCTGCGGGAACCTGCCAGCCGCCGTACCGTCAGCCACAGGCCGCCAAAATACAGCAGACCCAGGCCCACACCGGCGGCGACACTCAAGACAATAACCGCGCTCATCGGTCGCTTTCCCTTTCCTCGTCTTCCTGGATGCCCTGCGCCTCCAGATCGATCCAATACCAGGCGTTGAGGCACCCCAGCGTCACACCGGCCAACAGCAGCGCCAGTGCCCAGGAGAAGTCACCCGGCCAGCGGCGATCGAGCCAGAGGCCAAGCAGAACCCCGAGCACGGTCGGGACGGTCACCGACCAGCCGACCACCCCCGCCGCGCTGAGGCCATGCCAAAGCGTCCGGTCCCGTTGTTCCCGCGCCCGTACCTTGCGCAACTCGCGACGCCCGACCTTGTCGCCCAGCCGGTGCGGGAGGGAAGCTGGCGGCAATTCATTGCGGTCAGCCATGCTTCATGTGCCCCATTCGAGAACCTGGTGCACCAGATTCGCCTCCAGGCGGCCCAGCGCAACCCGGGCCTTCTGTTCCGCTTCGTCCATCTCGCTGAACTGGGCGAGCACCGCCTCCTGCAACTCCCCCAGCCTGCCCTCCAGCGCGTTCCAGGTCGAGACCAGCACTTCCCGGTCATGCTTCACCAGCACGCCTTCATCGACCGCAAGGAATGTCTCCGTGCCGTCCGCAGCCGTCAGTGTCAGGATGCCGGGGACCAGCGCCGTCACATAATCGACGTGACGCGGCAACAGGCCGAAGGAACCATTCTGCGCCTCAGCCACCAGCTTCACCGCCTCCTGCTGCAGCAGAATGCCGGACGGCAGGATGATTTTCACCCGCATGCTCACGGCTTCTTGGCCTCGTCGATCGCGCCGATCATATAGAGCGCCCGTTCGGGATACTCGGCAAACTCATCGTTCAGGATGCGCTCGCAACCTTCGAGCGTGTCCTCCAGATCGACCATCTTGCCGTCGAGGCTGGTGAATTGCCCGGTCGTGAAAAAGGGCTGCGTCAGGAATCGCTCCAGCCGCCGCGCCCGGTGTACCCGCCGCTGATCCTCGCGCGACAATTCTTCCAGCCCGAGCATCGCGATGACGTCCTTCAGCTCGTCATAGTTGGCGAGCGTTTCACGAACCTTGCGCGCGACGCGATAATGCCGCTCGCCCACCAGCGGCGGCGTCAGCATTTTGGACTCCGACTGTAGCGGATCGAGCGCGGGATAGAAACCCTGACTGGCGCGCTCGCGGGACAGTACGATCAGTGCGGACAGATGGCCGAAGGTGTGCGTGATGGCCGGGTCCGTGAAATCATCGGCGGGAACATAGACTGCCTGCACCGAGGTGATGGCCGCGCCCCGCGTCGTGCAGATGCGCTCCTCCAGCTCGGCCAGTTCCGTGCCCATCGTCGGCTGGTAACCCATGCGCGACGGCAGGCGCCCCAGCAGGCCCGACACCTCGGAGCCAGCCTGGATGAACCGGTAAATATTGTCGATCAGCAGCAGCACATCCTGCCGGGCGTCGTCGCGGAAATATTCCGCCACGGTCAGCGCCGCATGGCCGACGCGCAAGCGCGCACCGGGCGGCTCGTTCATCTGGCCGAACATCAATACGGTGTTGTCGAGCACGCCCGCGTCGCGCACATCGCGGACCAGTTCTTCCGCTTCCCGCGAGCGCTCGCCGATGCCGCAGAAAATCGTGACGCCCCGGTGGCGGCCGGCGACATTGTGGATCAACTCCGTGATCAGCACGGTCTTGCCGACGCCCGCGCCGCCGAACAGGCCCGCCTTGCCGCCACGCTCCAGCGGCGTCAGCAGGTCGATCGCCTTGATCCCGGTAACATACACCTCGGACGTGGACCCCTGCCTGGCCAGCGGCACGGGCGGGCCGTACAGCGGACGCCACTCCCCGCCGGCCAGGTCCTCCCCGGCGTCGATGGTGTCGCCAAATACATTGACGACGCGTCCAAGCATCCGTTCGCCGACCGGGATGCGAAGGGAATGCCCGGAATCGACGATGACCGCCCCGCGCGCCAGCCCGGCGGTCGGTGTCAGCGCTACACCCCGGACCGTTTCCGGATCGAGATGGCTGACCACTTCGACAACGATCCGCTGTCCCGCTCCGGCACGCAATTCGCTATGGAAACCAGGAAGACCCCCAGGGAAGTGCGCGTCCACAACGCTGCCGCGAACCGATAGCACCGTCCCCCGCCGCAGGTCGTGGTCGTCGTTCATTGCGCACCTTTACTGATGAGAACGGCAGGCGCTGATCGTCCCACCGTTCCGGTTCCATTCACGGATTCCCGCAGGTGCGGGACGGCGCCCCACGACAGGCGCGCCGAATGCCGCATATACCGGCGCAGTATAGAGTATTGGCGAACCGGGCTGGCAACGCCTGAAGGCCCCGCGCTTGCGCATGCGCCCGCAGCGCCTTGCCCGGCGCCTCACACGCGGGAATCTGTTCAGCCAGCCTTGTCGCGTGCGCGTCAGCGCATCGCCCGTATCTCTCGCCATTGCTCGACTCCGGTGAAAACCCGGCGCTTGCGTGAGATCAGTGGGGCTGGATAGGATGGAGCGCATTCCGCGACTACTATTGATCTCTATTGAACACGCGTTCTCTGCACGCGCATTCATATCAGACTGCCGGTATCGGCACGCCCTTCACTCACTACCTCTATTCCTGGAGGTGCGCCATGAATTCCTCATTCGTCGGCCGGGTGGCCCTGGTGACAGGTGGAGGCTCAGGGCTTGGCGAAGCCATAGGAAAAGCGCTGGCCGCGAAGGGCAGTCACGTGGTGTCCGATATCAATCTCGCGGCCGCGCAGCGGGTCGCCCACGAGATGCTCGGCGCGACAGGCGTCGCAGCGCACTCGCAGGAAGCCGACGCTCCAGACGGGCGTCAGTCATGGCACAGTTCTGGGCATAAAAAAGGCGCGCCCGGTTGGCGCGCCTGCGGATTATAGGCGGGGTGGATTACAGCTTGCGGTAAACCTCGGCACCTTGCCTGATGAACTCCACCGCCTTCACTTCCATGCCCTTCACCAATGCGTCGGCTTCGTTCAGGCCTTCCTTTGCGGCGTACTCGCGCACGTCCTGCGTGATCTTCATCGAGCAGAAGTGCGGGCCGCACATCGAGCAGAAGTGCGCGACCTTGGCCGATTCCTTGGGCAGCGTCTCGTCGTGGAACGACTTCGCCTTGTCGGGGTCGAGGCCGAGGTTGAACTGGTCGTCCCAGCGGAACTCGAAGCGCGCCTTGCTCAAGGCGTTGTCGCGGATCTGCGCGCCGGGGTGGCCCTTGGCCAGGTCAGCCGCGTGCGCGGCAAGCTTGTAGGTGATGATGCCTTCCTTGACGTCGTCCTTATTCGGCAGGCCGAGGTGTTCCTTCGGCGTGACATAGCACAGCATCGCCGTGCCGTACCAGCCGATCATCGCCGCGCCGATGCCACTGGTGATGTGGTCATAGCCGGGGGCGATGTCGGTGGTCAGCGGCCCGAGCGTGTAGAACGGCGCTTCGGAACAGGACTCGAGCTGGATGTCCATGTTCTCCCTGATCAGCTGCATCGGCACGTGGCCGGGGCCCTCGATCATCACCTGCACGTCGTGCTTCCACGCCACCTGGGTCAGTTCGCCCAGCGTCTTCAATTCGGACAGTTGCGCCTCGTCGTTGGCGTCGTAGATCGAGCCGGGACGCAAACCATCACCCAGGCTGAAGGCGACGTCGTAGGCCTTCATGATGTCGCAGATGTCCTCGAAGTGCGTGTAAAGGAAGCTTTCCTTGTGGTGCGCCAGGCACCACTTCGCCATGATCGAACCGCCGCGCGAGACGATGCCGGTCATGCGATTGGCGGTCATCGGCACGTAGCGCAGCAAGACGCCGGCGTGGATGGTGAAGTAGTCGACGCCCTGCTCGGCCTGTTCGATCAACGTGTCGCGGAACATCTCCCAGGTCAGTTCTTCGGCCTTGCCGTCGACCTTCTCCAGCGCCTGGTAGATCGGCACCGTGCCGATCCAGCGGATCGCCCAGGTCATCTTCTCGACTTCCTCCTGGATGCTGGAACCGAGCGCGGAGTTGCCGATGTTCGCGTTGATCTTCACCAGGAAATTGCGGCCGATGATCATCGGCTCGGATTCCGGGT
>CAYVOR010000008.1:0-57361 GCA_964452995.1 uncultured Thiobacillus sp. | reverse complement strand
CGCTGGAGGAGCGGGACTTGAGGCGCGGTCAGCTGCTGACCGGTTCGACGGCTACGCGGGTCCAGCCTTCGCTGCGTTCGATCGGGTTGCCCAGGGCGATGAACTTGCGCTCTGCTGTGCCCTGAACCTGGAATACCTTGCCCAGCGTGAAATGGATCGGGTCGAGAATGAGGGTCTTCCGCTCGCCGTCCAGCCACAGGCCGGGATGGGGCAGGCTGGCACCGCTATTATCGAAGCCGTTGACGGTATATCCCGCGGTGCCGGTGTTGTACAACATGGTCAAGGCGGGCTTTTCGGCCAGGGTTTCGATACCAACCGAACTGGTGTCGTCGCTCAGGCGTGACAGGCGGCGTACGATGCCGAGCTGCCAGTCGCGGGCATCGTGCGGCTTGATGCCGATGAGCGCGCCCACGCGCAACCAGTCCTTGTCGCGCGATTCGACGATGGCGCCGTAGCCGAATTCGCTTTCGTCGTGCATGACCCAGCGCTCGACATCCGGCGAATGCCGGGTGACCGGCAAGGTCATTTGCGAGACGCGTTCGCGCGTGCGATCGGTGATGAAGCCGTATACCTGCACATCGTCGGCTTCGTTGTAATTCAGGCCGGTGCCGTAAGGCGAGACGCTGGCGGGCGTGTCGGCGCTCTTGATCTGGCCGACGATGGCATCGAGGCCGTGGGTCACGTCGACCAGCCGTTTGACCGATTCGCGCGGTGCGCGGCGCTGCTCGCGCGTGGCCAACGAAGCCCACTGGCGTTGCAGGTGTTCGAGCAACTCGAGGCTTTCGGCCGTGCGGGCGGTTTCCGTCAGGCCGAGTTGCGCCGGGGAGGTGCCCGACTGAAGCGCCACGTGCAGGTCTTGCAGCTTGTGCAGCAGGTCTGCGGTTGCCCAGAAACGCAATGGCTTGTCGGTATCGGGTTTGCGTACGCGGCGCGGGCCATGATCGGCAGACAGGTCAATCACGAAATTGTCCGTGCCGGCGTCGAGCTGGCGGTCCATTCGAAGCATGTCGTGCCAGCCGCACAGCCAGCGGTCGGCCTGATCGAGCTGGCGCGGATAGAGCGTGCCCGAGTGGGCCAGGCTCAACATCAGGATATGCAGGTAGGCCGTCTCGCAACTGCAGCCGGCCGTATCTTCAGCGTAAGCCCGCATGGACTGTTGATGAAAGCCTTCGGTTTCGGCAACGCGATAGAGATTGTGCAGCCGCAGCCAGAGCTTCTCGCCTGCAGGCAGATAGCGGATGGAGCGCCATTTCAGCAACTGGCCAAAGGTGCGGATGGCGCGCAGCGTGATCAGCGGGATGGATTCTTCGTGCGATACCTTGCCGGCAGTCCGGGCAAGATGCAGCACGAAGGCGTGGTAGCCGCGCGCAATCTCCCAATAGAGACCGTACACCGCATGCCAGAGCTGGCTTTCGACCGGGCGTGACATGCGTGGATTGCGCAGGTACTGGCGCACCAGCGTGTCCTGCAGGTCGCGTGACTTCTCGTCCAGCAGCATGAAGATGGCTAGGCGATCTTTCGTATATTGCGTCGAGTTTTCATTAAAGCGCTTGAGCGCATTGAGAATGGCTTCCTGGCATTTGAATGCATCGCCGATGGGCAGACTCTCGATCCAGCGGGAGGCCGCCTTGAGATTTGTCAGTGGATCGTCGTTTCGTTTGCCAAACGGCGCCAGATTAACCAGACGCGAAGTGAATTTTTCTGCCAGTGAATTCATAGTGTGAAAACGATCCCAATGTGGCTAAACGTGCTTTCAGGCACTTAACGGGTAATCCCTGAGCATAATTGAGCAAAATCTGTACCTGTTGTCAGACTAGTCGCGCCCGTATCCATTCCCGCACCGAAGCCAGCGCCGCCGGCAGTTGCCCCGGTTCGCTGCCGCCTGCCATCGCCATGTCCGGTTTGCCGCCGCCCTTGCCGCCAACCTGGGTGGCAACGAAGTTCACCAGTTCGCCGGCCTTGATCCTGCCGGTGACATCGGGCGTCACCGCCGCGACCAGGCTGACCTTGCCGTCGACGACCGTCCCCAGCACCAGCGCACAGGATTTCAGCTTGTCGCGCAGCTTGTCGGCAGTTTCGCGCAGCGCCCGGGCGTCGGCACCGTCAAGTTGCGCCGCCAGCACGCGGATGCCGCCGATATCGGCCGCCTGCTGCACCAGATCGTCGCCCTGGCTCGAGGCCAGCCGGGACTTCAGGCGTTCGAGTTCCTTTTCCAGCGTCCGGCTGTGTTCCATCAGTTGTGTCACCCGCTCGGCGGCGTCGGCCGGGGTGGCCTTGACCAGGCGTGCGATCGCGCCGAGGTTCTTTTCGGTTTCACCAATATAGGCGAGCACACCGGTACCGGTGGTCGCCTCGACCCGGCGGATGCCGGCGGCGACGCCGGTCTCCAGCAGGATCTTGAAGGCGCCGATGTCGCCGGTGCGCGCCACGTGAGTGCCGCCGCACAGTTCGCGCGAACTGCCGATGTCGAGCACGCGAACCTCATCGCCGTATTTTTCGCCGAACAGCATCAGGGCGCCGGTCTTCTGTGCTGCCTCGATCGGCATCACCCGGGCCTGGGTTGCCGTATTGGCGAGGATTTCGGCATTGACGCGCGCTTCCACCTCGCGGATCTGCGCATCGGTCATCGGACTTGGCTGAACGAAGTCGAAGCGGGTCTTCTCGGAATCCACCAGCGAGCCCTTCTGCTGCACGTGTTCGCCCAGCACCTCGCGCAAGGCCTTGTGCATCAAGTGGGTGACCGAGTGGTTGCGCATGATCCGGGCGCGCGCGTCCTCGTCGACTCGCGCGAGCACGGCGTCGCCGACGACCAGCGAGCCGGTTTTCATCACGCCGTGGTGGCCGAACACCTGGGCCTGGATTTTCTGCGTGTCCTCGACCGCGAATGCGCCCTGGGTGCTCTGCAGCACGCCGCGGTCGCCGACCTGGCCGCCGGATTCGGCATAGAAGGGCGTGTGGTCGAGCACGACGACGCCGAGTTCACCTTCCTTCAGTTCGCTGGTGACGACGCCGTCCTTGTAGAGGGCGAGCACGGCGCCTTCGCGGGTCAGCGAGTCGTAGCCATGGAAGACGGTTGCTTCACCTGAATATTCCAGCCCGGCGCCAAGCTTGAACTTGCCGGCGGCGCGCGCCTGATCTTTCTGCTGCTGCATGGCGGCGTCGAAGGCGGCTGTGTCGACATTGATGCTGGCTTCCCGGCAGATGTCGGCGGTGAGGTCGAGCGGGAAGCCATAGGTGTCGTGCAGCTTGAATGCCAGTTCGCCGTCAAGGGTGCCACCCGCGGGCAAGGTCTGCAATGCGGTTTCGAGGATGCCCATGCCGTGCTCGATGGTCTCGAAGAAGCGCACTTCTTCCTGCTGCAGGATGTCGATGATCCGGTCCTGCGTCTTGACCAGTTCGGGATAGGCCTTGCCCATCGCCGCCACGAGGTCGGGCACGATGCGGTAGAAGAACGCAGCGCGCGAACCCAGCTTGTAACCATGGCGGATGGCGCGACGGATGATGCGGCGCAGCACGTAGCCGCGACCCTCGTTGCCGGGAATGACGCCGTCAACGATGAGGAAGGAACAGGCGCGGATGTGGTCGGCGATGACCTTGAGCGAATTGTTGGCGAGGTCGTCGGTGTGCGTCTCGCGGCCGGCGGCCTGGATCAGCGCCTGGAACAGGTCGATGTCGTAGTTGGAATGCACATGTTGCATCACCGCCGAGATGCGCTCCAGTCCCATGCCGGTATCGACCGAGGGCTTGGGCAGCGGGTGCATCGTCCCCGACTCGTCGCGGTTGAACTGCATGAATACGATATTCCAGATCTCGATATAGCGGTCGCCATCCTCGTCGGGCGAGCCGGGCGGACCGCCGGCGACGTCGGGGCCGTGGTCGTAGAAGATCTCGGTGCAGGGTCCGCAGGGGCCGGTATCGCCCATCGCCCAGAAATTGTCGGAGGCGTAGCGCGCGCCCTTGTTGTCGCCGATGCGGACGATGCGTTCCTGCGGGACGCCGATGTCGCTGTGCCAGATGTCGTAGGCTTCGTCATCCTCGGCGTAGACCGTGACCCACAGCTTGTCGGCCGGCAGCTTCAATACGTCGGTGAGGAATTCCCAGGCATACTTGATCGCTTCGTGCTTGAAGTAGTCGCCGAAGCTGAAATTGCCCAGCATCTCGAAGAAGGTGTGGTGGCGCGCGGTGTAGCCGACGTTCTCGAGGTCGTTGTGCTTGCCGCCGGCGCGCACGCAGCGCTGCGACGACACCGCGCGGGTATAGGGGCGCGTGTCCTGTCCGGTGAAGACGTCCTTGAACTGCACCATGCCGGCGTTGGTGAACAGCAGGGTGGGGTCGTTGCCCGGTACCAGCGGGCTGGAGGGGACGATGGTGTGCCCCTTGGAGGCGAAGAAGTC
The DNA here is from genome assembly GCA_964452995.1 of uncultured Thiobacillus sp. Taxonomy (GTDB): domain Bacteria; phylum Pseudomonadota; class Gammaproteobacteria; order Burkholderiales; family Thiobacillaceae; genus Thiobacillus. Next base: position 52,967 of record CAYVOR010000008.1, on the reverse strand, counting down.
GAGGAAGCTCTGGCGGATGGCGCTGCTTTTCATGGTTTTGTGGCGTCGTGCGTGAACGTCGGGCAATAAAGTATTGTATCCGTTAAAGTTCTGCCCGATGCATGACTTGACGGATAGCGAGGACAGGGAAATGGACGACGAGGCGGTTGTCGCGGTGACGCGACAATGGATCGAGAAGGCGGTGATTGGACTGGACCTATGTCCGTTCGCCAGGGCGGTCTATGTGAAGAACCAGGTGCGCTACGTGGTAAGCCGGGCGCCGCATCTGGACGGACTGCTGGAAGATCTGGATCGTGAACTGGATTATCTCGCGGCAGCCGATCCTGACGAAATCGACACCACGCTATTGATTCATCCGACGCTGCTGCCGGACTTTCCTGATTTCAACGATTTCATGCAGTTGGCCGAGGCGGCCGTGGACGAGCATGGGTTGGACGGGGTGATCCAGATCGCCAGCTTTCACCCGGCTTTTCAGTTCGAGGGAACAACGCCCGACGACATCGGCAATTACTCCAGCCGGGCGCCGTTTCCCATTCTGCATCTGCTGCGCGAAGCGAGCATCGAGCGTGCAGTGGCGGCGTTTCCCGAGGCCGGGACGATTTATGAACGCAACATTGTGACGCTGAAGGCGCTGGGACATGCGGGATGGGCCGCCCTATGGGCGACGCCTCCGCGACCCTAGAACCCTGGCAGCCGTCTAGCTGCCGCAACCGCCGCAACAACTCCCGTTCGCATGCGGGTTCGGTTTTTCTTCGACGAGCACACCGGCTCCGACGAGCGCCGACACCAGGTCCGCACGCGTCGTCGTTTTGTCGTCAATGTGCGCGAACAGGCGGGCCGGACCGTCGAGAAACGACACGTCGTGTACGCCGGGAATCGCCTTCAGGCTCGCGCTGGCACGCGCCGTTGCTTCGGCGTCGACGGATCCCAGGATAGTGAGGGTTTCGATTTTCATGTTTGCTCTTTCATGGAAAAAATAGAGGAGACGAGTTGCCTGGGGTAGGGTCCGAAGTACGGGTTGCCTTCGCCGGGGACAGCCAATTTTAATACATATTTGAAATACATGTTAAACAAGGTAACGTCCCGGCTTTCATGACGTGATGCTTGGCGTCTCAGACTGGCGTGGCAGGCGCTTCGGACAGGCGGTCCGTATTGGCGGCGCTGCAGCAGGCTTCCCCGTGGGGGTCAGCTGGGGTCAGCCGGACATCCGCGGTCGATTCGCCCTTCTGCCACACGGAAACGTGCGCGCCTTGTACGGCGAAAATGGTTTGCGCTCCTTTTCGCCGTTGTAGCGGTTCAGGACAAGCCGCCGTCGTAGTCGGCGATGCCCGGGTTGGATTTGCCGATACCCACGATCCTGGGCTCGTTCAGCTTCAGGCCCTTGATGACCTTCTTGTCGCGCAGGTAGGTGGCGACGACTTCCCAGATCGGCTCGCCCTCGACGCCTTCGCCGACCGGCGCCCAGCCCGCGACCTTGTAGGTCTTTTGGGCATCGACCGGCTTGCCCTTGATGGTCATGTTGCTGATCCGCTTGCCGATGGTCTGGTTCGGGCTGACCGTGTATTCGATGCCGCCCACGCGCACCATGTCGCCGCCCTGCTGATAATAGGGATCGGCGTTGAACAGGTTGTCGCAGACGTCTTCCATGATGGTCTTGATCGTCTCGCCGGTCATATTGGTCAGCGTGGTCTGCGGGTAGGTGATCGCGGTCTGGTCCATCAGGCGTTCCATCGTGATGTCGTCACCCGGCAGCAGCGTCGTGCCCCAGCGGAAGCCGGGCGAGAAGGCCGCATCCGCGCCTTTCACGTCCATCAGCGCGTCGACCAGCAACTGGTCCCAGGTACCGTTGAAGTTGCCGCGTCGATAGAGGAAGTCGTCGGAAACGGCGAGCTTCTCGTTCAGCTTCGACTCGTAAGGCGCGCGCACTTTCCTGATCTGGGCGTCCATTGCAGGATCGGCCGGCAGCAGGTTGGAGAACACCGGCAGCAGACGATATTTGAAGCTTTCCACGCGCTTTCCCTTGACCTCGAAGTCCATCACGCCGAGGAACTTGCCGTTGGAGCCGGCATTGGTCACCAGCGTGACGCCCTTGGCGTTCTTGACCTTGGCCGGCTGCGGTACGCCGTCATGGGTATGACCGCCGAAGATGGCGTCGATGCCGGTGACGCGGCTGGCCATCTTGAGGTCGACGTCCATACCGTTGTGCGACAGCACCACGACCACCTGCGCGCCTTTGGCGCGTGCCTCGTCCACCCATTTCTGCATGCTGTCGTCGCGGATGCCGAAGCTCCAGTCGGGCACCATGTAGCGCGGGTTGGCGATCGGGGTGTAGGGGAAGGCCTGGCCGATGACGGCAACCTTGACGCCATTCATTTCCTTCATCACGTAGGGCTTGAACACCTGGTCGCCGAAGTCGTTGGTGACGATGTTCTGCGCGACGAACTCGACGCCCGCCTTCTTGAAGTCATTGTTGACGATTTCCACCACGCGATCCGCACCAAAAGTTGACTCCCAGTGCGGCGTCATGATGTCCACGCCCAGCGCGATCCCTGCATCGACCATGTCCTGGGCATCGGTCCACAGCGACGTGGCGGAGCCCTGCCAGGTGTCGCCGCCGTCGAGCAGCAACGCGCCGGGGCGCTGCGCCCGCAGCTTGTCGACCAGGGTCTTCAGGTGGGCGAAGCCACCGACCTTGCCATATACCCGGGCGGCTTCGGTAAAGTCGAGATAGGTGAAGGCATGCGCTTCGGCGCTGCCGGGCTTGATGCCGTAGTGCTTCAGCAGGTTCTGGCCGACCAGATGCGGCGGCCTGCCGAGCGCGCTGCCGACACCCAGGTTGACGTTGGGTTCGCGGAACCAGATCGGCAGCAACTGGGCATGGCAGTCAGTGAAATGCAGCAGTGAAACGTTACCGTGACGCGGTACGTCGTAGAAACTGGACGGCACCTTACCGCCTGCCAGGACGGACTTGCTGTCCAGTGCCATGCCGGATGCGGCGGCAACAGCAAGTATTTGCAGGAACTCGCGGCGGTTCATGTGCATGGAATTTTCCTCGGGAATGAAAGGGAAGTGTGTCCGTATTGTCGGGTTACAAATGTCACCCGTAAATGGTAGCTCTCGCTCATATTCAAGCGAGTCAATCCAGCAAGCCGGTCCAATGAAAAAGCCCGGTTGCCCGGGCTTTATTCAGGAGTTGCAGCGACTTATTTGCGGAAGACCGATGCCTTCATCGGCAGACCGTTGGACATCGCGGAGTGGAAGTACTCCAGGTTGTTCATGGTGGTGCTGTCCTGTTCGGGCGGGACGGCGCGGACCTGCTTGAAGCAGCCCGTGTAACGATCCTGCAGCGTCACCAGCCTGTCGCCACCACGGAACACCGGCCAGTGCACGGCCTGCCCTACGGCCGGCGAGATCAGTTCGGACCGAAGGTGGTTGCCGGCGTTTTGTACGTGACAGCTGGCGCAGGCAAAGTTGAGTTGGCCCTTGCGACTGAAGAAGGTTTTCTTGCCATCTTCATAGGCAGCCAGGGCCTTGGGGCTCTGGACCTTGATGTTCATCAGCATGCCGTCGGACAGGGTCCGCATGTAGGAACTGAGCACACCGATGGTTTTTGTGTCGCTGAGCTTGAAAGGCGTTTCGCCATTCGCCACGCGGCAGTCGTTGACGACGTTCTCCAGCGTCACGACCTTGCCCTTGGCTTCATCGAACATGGGATAGTTGCCGGCGATCTGCTTGCCGCCATTGGGCATGCAATCCGCATAGGTTTTGCCATTTTTGAAAGGCGTTTCCCACATTTTGCGGCCTGCGTCGATCTGTGAGTCGAAGGGCGGGAATTCCATGATGGCGTCGTATTGCGCCTTGCTGTCCGCATCGAGAGCCAGCGCACCGTAGACGTAATCTTCGACTTTGACGTTGGGGAATTTGGACATGTAGTATTTGATAAGCTCTTGCCTGTCCTGTTCGGGTGAGGCGTGTGCCGTCGCAACGCCCAGGACCATACCCAAGCCTGCCATCCCCGTCAGCAGTTTCATGATAATTTGTTGTTTCATGCCGTCCTCCAGAAACCAGATGATTTGAAGCGGTAGCGGGGCTGACGCCCCGCTCCTGTATTGCCTGTTACCCGACTCAGCCGATGGTGGCGTCGGCGCTGTTTTTGTCGCCCTTGTTGTCGACCCAGCTGACCACGACCTTGTCGCCTTTTTTCGGACCCTTGACCTTGAATCCAAGGTAGGGGTTCTTGGAGATGCCGCCGGAAAGGCCGGCTTCCAGCACTTGCGTGCCGTTGACAGTGGCCGTCACATCGGTGATGTAGTGAGCCGGAATCAGTTGACCGGACTTGGCGTCTTTACGCAGGCCGGTTTCCATCGGGTGGTTCATCAGCACTTTGACATCGGCAACTTCGCCGGCCATCGTGGCACGGATACGCATCGGTTCAGCCATTTGGCTTTCCTTTCCTAAAAATGTTTGTCCCCGGGGACGGGGTGTTCAGCTCGACAGATCGGGTGGGGAGAATTTAGCCGCCGCAACCGCCGATGGTGACCTTGACTTCCTTGGCGGCCGTATAGGATTTGCCACCAGCCGTCACCACTGCGCGAACCAGGGAAGTCTGGCCCATTTTGATACGGGTCGAGATATAGCCCTCGGCACCGTTCGTCAGGTTGAAATCCGCGATCAGGGGAACTGCGTTCTTTTCGGCCAGGATGGCGATGGCGGTCGTGCCAGCGATGCCGCTGGTCACTTCCACCGGTACCACGGCGCCGTTTTCAGCGATATCCGGCGCCTTGATGGTGATGTTCTTGGAATCGGCCGGGGCGCTCGCTCCCATGTTTTTCAGTGCATCGCCGACAGTCTTGGCCTCAAAGGCGCTACGCGGGACGCCCGCCAGGGCCTGGGTGGGCTTCAGCAGACCGGCGGCCACGGCCACGGCCACGGTGCCTGCGCCAGCAGCGCCTTTCAGTACGTTTCTACGAAGTGCATTCATTGGGCATATCTCCTGATTGAACAATGCAACGGGTAATTACAGACCGTACACGAAGTCTGTCACTTTATCGATTTCAGCTTCCGTCAACACACCGTGCTTGCCGAACGGAATCATGCTGCTGGAAGGATTGGCGGCAGTCGAGTCCCAGATCTGGGCACGCAGCTTGGCCTTGTCAGGATAGCGTGCGCTCATGGCGATCAGGGGGGGGCCGTAGGTGCCGGGAGATTCCGCGTCGGGAACCGTGGGCATGGCATGACAGGCCAGACAGTTACCTTTTCTCTTGTCGAATGCAAGCTGCTTGCCCGTGACATCCTTGGCAGCATCGGCGGCGAGTGCACTGCCTGTCAGCGTAATTGCGCCCAAAGCGCATGCGGTGATTAGCTGATGCAACTTTCGCATGGTCATCCTCCTCGTTTTTGACTTGATGGTGAAAGCGTTTTTCGCTTGGACGTGCCGTGCAGTGAACGCTATCCAGTAATGGATGAGCCGAAGCATAGTGGAATTGCTTTTTGCCATGCAAGTCCATACGGATTTTTTATGGCCAAATTGCGGGGTAAATTCCTACCAGCAGCGCCAGATAAAAGGGGGTGTGACGAAAAGCCTATTTTTTACGCTGCAGTTTTTCGGTCGCCTGCCATTCGCGTCGCCGCGCTTCGGCGGCGGACATTTCATGGAAGCTGCCATCGCCCGCCTTGAGTCCGAGATTGATTTGTTCGATGGCGGCGACCAGATTGCCGCTCAAAGCGTCGGCCTCGGCCTGGGCGCTGTGGCTTAGCAGACGCTGCCCAAGCTGGGCGTGGGCCCGGGCAGCGAGCCGCCACAGGCGCCGGTCGAGCGGATCGAGCGCGAGTTGTCCGTCGACCCGCGTCAACGCGTCTTGATGTTGTCCCGAGATCAGCAGCGCGTTGATATAGCCATACTGCAAGGGACGGTAACCGGGATAGGCTTCGCTGGCGGCCTGATAGCGCTGAAGGGCAAGTTTCGGGTTGCCGGCGGAAAGCGCGGTATAAGCGGCCAGTTGAAGAATCATCGGATCGGTGTTCTTGCCGGAGGGCAGTTTCTGCACTTCAGCCTCGGCTTCCTTGAACTGGCGTGCCCGTAACAGGGCGCTGATCAGATCGTAATGCGCAGCGGTTTCGTTGCTGTAGCGTTTGTCTTTCAGGAAGCTGCGTGCCGCGATGACGGCGTCGGCGGGCGTGCCTTCCCGCGCGCGCAAACGGGCGCGTACCAGTTGAAAGTCGAGGCTGTCCGGTATTTGACGATAAGACGCCGATTCGCTGCGCGCCTCCATGTCGGCGATACGATCACTGGTGAGTGGGTGGGTGCGCAGGTAGGCCGGCGCGCTCGTGTCATAAAACCGGTTGGCGCGCTGCAGCCGTTCGAAGAATTCGCTCATGGCGTGCGGGTCGAAACCTGCGCGGGTCAGCATCTCGTAGCCCAGGCGATCGGCTTCACGTTCGTAGTCGCGACTGTAGTTGAGCTGATTCTGGATCGAGTAGGCCTGGGTGGAGGCGATGGCTGCGCCCGCCACATTGGGGTTGGAGCGTGAGGCAAGCAGCGCCAGGGCGAGCGCGGCCATGGTAGGCCAGTAGCTCTGGCTTTGTGCAGCGACCATGCGGGCGAGGTGATTCTGGGTGACGTGAGAGATTTCGTGTGCGATTACGCTGGCCAGTTCGGATTCGTTTTCAGCGGCGAGCAACAACCCGGTGTGGACGCCGATATTGCCGCCCGGCATGGCGAAGGCGTTGATCGTGGGATCGTCGACCACGAAGAAATTGAAGGTCCGCTGATTGAGCGAGCTGACCGAGACCAGCCGGTAGCCAAGCTGGTTGAGATAGGTTTCGATTTCCGGGTCGTCCAGATAGCGCGGATCGGCGTATACGTCGCGCATGATGGTGCGCCCCAGCGCCTGTTCGTCCTGGTCGGAAAAATACTGCCGCGATACTTCGCCCAGGTCGGGCAGGTCGGCAGCCAGAACCGGCTGGATGACCAGAGTCAGGGCAAGCAGGGATCGCAGCATAGGGGGACGGATCATGAATGGATGGCGGAGAGGAAGGGCATTTGCATTAGGATGCATGGATTGCTTACTAGGTTCCTGGATATGAGCGGGTTCACCCATTTCGACGAACGTGGCCGCGCCGTGATGGTCGACGTGGCGGGCAAGGACGATACCCGTCGCATCGCAGTGGCGAGCGGACGCATTCACATGTTACCCGATACCCTGGCGCACATTCTGGACGGGCAGGCGGCCAAGGGCGATGTGCTCGGCATTGCCCGCATCGCGGCGATTCAGGCGACCAAGCGTAGTGCCGAACTGATTCCGCTGTGCCACCCGATCGCCTTGACCCGGGTGGGTGTCGAATTCAATCACGACGTCGCGGAATCATGGATCGCCTGCGAGGTGACAGCCGAGACGGTCGGCAAGACCGGCGTTGAAATGGAGGCATTGACGGGCGTCAGCATCGCGCTGCTGACGATCTACGATATGTGCAAGGCGGTCGATCGCGGCATGCGCATGACGGATATCCGACTGCTGGAAAAACAGGGCGGGCGGTCCGGTCACTGGCGTGCCGCCGATGCCGGGAACACCTAGTCATATCCTCATCTTGTGCGTTACGCAGGCTGCTGCAAGATGGATATCCCTTGTCGATCGAGCGGTCATCATGCGTTTTTCAGGACTTTTTCTGTCGGGTTCGTTGTGGCTATGTGCGTTCACGGCACACGCCGCCATGCCGGACTATCAGGCATTCCCGGCCGCAGGGTCGCGTCTGTTGCTCTGGGTGGCTTCCGGGCACGGACGAACCGCGCCGGAACTTGCCGCCGCCCGGCAGCTGGCCGACCGGGGCGTAGCGGTCTGGTCGCTCGATCCGGCCAATGCCTATTTTCTGCCCCAGGTGCCGAGCAGCATGGATGCGCTGCCGACGAAAGATATGACAGCATGGCTGCGCGCGGCCCTGGTGAGCGGCAGGCAGGTGGCGGTGTTTGCCGTGGCGCGCGCGGCTGTGCCGGTATTGCGGGCCGCAGCCTTGCTGCAACCGGCGCAGCGCAGCCAGCTCTGCGTCGTGTTGATGCACCCGAATCTCTATGCGCAGGCGGAGACCCTGGACGAGCCGGCCTATCTCGATCCGGGGGACTTGTCCGGCCTGCGCGTGCGCGTGCTGCAACCGCGCCGCTCGGCTGCGTTGCCCTGGCTTCCGGATCTGGCGGAGCATCTGACACGGCATGGCGCGGTCGTGAGCGACACCGTGCTGGAGAATCTGCGCGAAAACTACTGGACCCGTGAAACGCCGACCGATTTTGAAATGGCCGAAGGCCGGCGCATGGATGCCATGCTGCTGCACCAACTGGATATCTGGGGATGCAAATGAAACGAATATCAGCCAGCCTGTTTGTCGGGCTGTTCTGGATCATCGGCGCCAACGCCGCAGGGTTCGAGGCGCGTGCTGCCCTGCCGGCCCCCGAATTGAAGGCGCACGACCTGTCGGGCGCGACGCGAAGCCTGGCCGACTACCGTGGCAAGATGGTGGTGCTCAACTTCTGGGCGACGTGGTGTCCTCCGTGTCACCGCGAAATGCCGTCGCTGGAGCGTCTGCGGGTCCGGATGGCGGGACAACCTCTGGAGATCGTTGCGATTTCCAGTGCGGAAACGCCGGAGGAGGTGAGGGCCTACCTGTCGAAAATGAAGCTGGGCTTTCCTGTCCTGCTTGACAGCGACAGCAGCAATACCCGGCGCTGGAAGGTGTTTGCGCTGCCCACGACATTTGTACTGGATACCGAAGGGCGCATCCATCATGTGTTGACGGGGCCGACGGAATGGGATGAAGGCGAAGCATTGACCGTGATTGACGCGATGCTGGCAGACAGACTGGCTCATGCGAATAAAAAGAAATAAGGATGTGCAAGTCCCCAATAAATAAGGACTTTTTGTTGAACGGGCTTATGGGGCCATCAGCCGTTTTGCTTGCCATTCGACAGGCATGACGTGCAGAATGGCGATATATTAGAAATGTTTAATATATAGCCTTCCCCCGCAGCATTCAGTGCCATCGCGCTGGTGCTGCTTCCTCCAGTCACCTAGTGTTATATCCAGGAAAGGCAAGCCGGCTCCTGCGAAGAAGCCGGGGGAGGCAATCTTGAATCCAGAGGCCGCATGAACGCCAAGATCAAACTCGAAAATCACGACGCGCAGGAAATCAAGTACACCACCTGCTATATGTGTGCCTGTCGCTGCGGCATAAAGGTGACGCTGGAGGATAACAAGGTCCGCTTCATTCAGGGCAACCGCAACCACCCGACCAACCAGGGCGTTTTGTGCGCCAAGGGCTCGGCTGGAATCATGAAGCAGTATTCCACCGCCAAGCTGACCCGGCCACTGATGCGCAAGCCCGGCACCGAGCGCGGCGAGGGGATTTACGAGGCGATTTCCTGGGACCAGGCGCTCGACATCCTGACCAACCGGCTGGAAGAGATCCGCTCGACCGACCCGTCCAAGCTGGGCTTCTTCACCGGACGCGACCAGATGCAGGCGCTGACCGGTCTGTGGGCACAGCAATTCGGCACCCCGAACTGGTCCGCGCACGGCGGCTTCTGCTCGGTCAATATGGCGGCGGCCGGTCTGTATTCCATCGGCTTCTCATTCTGGGAATTCGGAGCGCCCGACTGGGATTACGCCAAATATTTCATCATGTGGGGCGTGGCGGAAGACCACTCGTCCAACCCGATCAAGATCGGCCTGGAAAAGCTCAAGCGCCATGGCGGCAAGTTCGTCACTGTCAATCCGGTGCGCACCGGATACTCCGCGATCGCCAACGAATGGCTGCCGATCAAGCCCGGCATGGACGGCCTGCTCGCCATGTCGATGGTGCATGTGTTGCTCAAGCATGAAAAATTCGACTACGAATTCCTGGTGCGCTACACCAATGCGTCATGGCTGGTGGTGCAGACGCCGGGCCGGGCCGGCGACGGCCTGTTCCTGCGCGACGAGAACGACCAGCCGCTAATCTGGGACATCGAGAAGGAGGCGTTCAGGAATGGCATGGACGGCGATATCGCGCCGGCGCTGTTCGGCGAATACGTCGCACCCGACGGTCGCCACGTCAAGACCGTGATGTCACTGATGATCGAGCGTTATCTCGACGAGCGCTATGCGCCGGAGAATGTTGCTTTGGAATGCGGCCTGCCCGCCGAGACCATCGAGCGCATCGCACTGGAAATGGCACACGTCGCGTTCAAGGAGACGGTCGAACTGCCGATCGAATGGACCGACGTATGGGGACGCAAACATGACAAGATCGTCGGCCGGCCGGTGGCGATGTATGCGATGCGTGGCATTGCGGCGCACTCCAACGGCTTCCATTCCTGCCGCGCGATCCACATGATCCAGATGCTGCTGGGCGCGCTCGACGCACCGGGCAACTTCCGCGCCCGCGCGCCGTACCCGAAACCGATCCCGCCGCGTCAGCTGCCGGAAAACAATATCAGCATCATCAATGCGCCGAACACGCCGCTGTCGCGTCCGCCACTCGGTTTCCCGACGCGTCCGGAAGATCTGGTGATCGATGAATTCGGCAACCCGCTGCGTATCGACAAGGCGTATTCGTGGGAGGTGCCGATCGCCTCGCACGGACTGATGCATATGGTGATTACCAACGCGACCAATCACGATCCCTACGCGCTCGACACGCTGATCCTGTTCATGGCAAACATGGCGTGGAATTCGACCATGAACACGGCCAACGTTCAGGACATGCTGCGTTCAAAGGATCCGGACGAGCCGGGCCAGTACAGGATTCCGTTCCTGGTGGTGATCGACGCCTTCCATTCGGAAATGACGAATTTCGCCGATCTGATCCTGCCGGATACGACCTACCTCGAACGGCACGACTGCATTTCGCTGCTCGACCGGCCGATTTCCGAGCCCGATGCGGCGGCCGACGCCATCCGCTACCCGCTGATCCAGCCTGACCGCGACGTGCGCCCGTGGCAGGAAGTCATGGTCGAACTGGCGTCGCGCCTGAAATTTCCGGCCTTCACCCGGCCCGACGGCACGCGCAAGTTCAAGGATTATCCGGACTTCATCGTCAACTATGAGCGCTCGCCGGGCGTGGGCTTCCTCGCCGGCTGGCGCGGCAAGAACGGCGACGAGTCGCTCAAGGGCGAACCCAATCCCAGACAGTGGGAGAAATACATCGAGAACCAGAGTTTCTTCGCGCATCACTGGCCCGACAACCAGAAGTACATGCGCTTCGCCAACAAGGACTATCTCGAGGTGGCGGCGGACAGCGGCTTCATCGGCAAGGCCGAGCCAATCATCATGCAGTTCTATTCCGAACCGCTACAGAAATTCCGCCTGGCGGGACAGGGATTGTACGATGGCCCGCAGCCCACCAACCTGGTCGACCGCGAGCGTCTGGTGAAGTACTTCGATCCGTTGCCGATGTGGTACGAACCGCTGGAGCAGCAGCGCGTTGACAAGGATGAGTATCCCTTTTTCGCGCTGACCCAGCGCCCCATGTTCATGTATCACTCGTGGGATTCGCAGAACGTGTGGCTGCGTCAGATCATGGCGCAGAACTACATGTACCTGAACGCGCGCAAGGCCGCCGAAATGGGCATCAAGGACTTCGACTGGATCTGGGTCGCCTCGCACAACGGCAAGATCCGCTGCCAGGCCAGGACCATGGAAGGCACGCAGGAAGACACGATCTGGACCTGGAACGCCATTGGCAAACAAAAAGGCGCCTGGGGCCTGAAAGCAAATGCCTCCGAGGCCACCCGGGGTTTCCTGCTCAACCACCTGATTTCGGAGTTGCTGCCGGAAAAGGCGGGCGAACGCCGCGTCACCAACTCCGACCCGGTCACCGGTCAGGCAGCGTGGTTCGACTTGCGCGTGAAGATATGGAAAGCGGCGCCGGGCGAAACCGGCGCCTGGCCGCAGTTCGACGAATTGAAACCGCTGCCGGGCGACGAGCGTTACGAGCGCCCCGAGGTGCTGCGCTACGACGCCCGCAGCCACGAAAAGAACTGAGGCGCCTTCATGAATAAAGCGAGCACGACATGAGACTTGGATTGGTCATCGACCTTGACGTGTGCGTGGGCTGCCATGCCTGCGCCATCGCCTGCAAGGAATGGAACACCTCCGGCACCATCGGCCCGTTGACCGACTACCAGCCCTACGGCGCCGAGCCGTCGGGGGTATGGTTCAACCGGATCCGCCATTACGAAATGGACGAATATCCGAACAACAAGACCGTCAATTTCCCCATGTCGTGCATGCACTGTGAGGACGCCGACTGCGTCACCGTGTGCCCGACCGGCGCCTCGTACAAGCGTCCCGAAGACGGCATCGTGCTGATCGACCAGGACAAGTGCATGGGGTGCAACTACTGCTCGTGGGCCTGTCCCTACGGCGCGCGCGAGCTCGACCGCTCCAGCGGCACGATGAAGAAATGCACCCTGTGCATCGACCGCATCTATGACCAGGAACTGCCGATCGAAGAGCGCCAGCCGGCGTGTGTGCTGACCTGCCCGGCGCACGCACGCATGTTCGGCGACTTCGATGATCCCGATTCGGCGGTGTCGCGCACGGTGCGCGAGCGCAGCGGCTTTCCGTTGATGCCCGAGCTCAACTACAACCCGACCAATACCTACCTGCCGATACGTCGCAAGCCGGTAATTCCGGTCGACACCAAGCCCCGTGGCGGTCTCAAGGAAAGCATCAAGCAATTCGCCAACAAACTGGTGCGCCGCTGAGCCACACTGTCCCACCTATCAATACAAGCCAGGAAAATCCATGCATCCCGCTTTTTGGTTCCGACATAACCTGAAGGTTAGTCTCCGCCGAAATGCCGGATACTGATTAATTAGGGAATCATTCATGCATCCAGCATTTTCAGTCATTTTCTTTACCGTGGCTTCGGGTGCCGGCTTTGGCCTGTTCTCGCTGTTGTTCATAGCCGATACATTCAAGCTCGGCGGCGGGTTTACCCCCACCCAGCTGGTCATCGGCGGGCTCATCGCGCTGGGGCTGATCGTGTTCGGCCTGCTGTCGTCCACCTTCCATCTGGCCAATCCGAAAAATGCCTGGCGCGCCTTCAATCGCTTTCGCACCTCGTGGCTGTCACGCGAAGGCGTGTTTGCCGTGGTGTTCATGCCGCTGGCGCTGATCTATCTGATCTGCATCTGGTTTGAGGCGCCGCTGTGGCTGCGCGAAACCTTCGGCTTCCTGTCGGCCGTGCTGGCCTGGATTACGGTGTTCTCCACCGGCATGATCTATGCGTGCCTGAAAACCATCCGCCAATGGAACACCCCGCTGGTACCGGCCAATTATCTGGCACTGGGTTATGCCAGCGGCAGTTTGCTGCTGCTGCTCGGTGCGGTGGTGGCAGGTCTCGATACCTGGCCCTACATCGCAATGTCGGCATTGATCGTGTCGGTAGCCGCCGTGTTGAAAGCGATCTACTATTTCTGGATTAGCAATACGGGCCTTGCCCCCACGATCAAAACGGCCACCGGGCTGACGCGCGCCAAGGTGAAACTGCTCGATACCGGCCATACTCACGGCACGTTTCTTACCCAGGAATTTGGCTTCCAGATCGCACGACAGAAGGCCGGCTTGCTCAAGGCCGTGGTATTCGGCCTGGGCTTCGCATTGCCGGGACTGATGCTGATGTGGATTTTCAACGAGCAGAATGGACAGGTGGCCGCGATCGTTGCCGCCTGCGCCGGGATCGCGGGCACTGCGGTCGAGCGCTGGCTGTTTTTTGCGGAAGCGCGCCATGTCGTGAACCTGTATCACGGCGCCCAGCGCTGTTGAGCGGCTTTTCCCGTCGCGATAAAGAATGGGCTTGGCCAAGCTCCGTATTTTGGATATATTAGAGAGCTCTAGTTTAATTGATCGCAGGAGTTTATGACACTCATGTTCGGACTCTCAGGATTCAAGGAAGTCGATCCCGCATATGTGGCCGAAATCGCCGCCAAGGGCGTACATCTGATCGATGTGCGCACCGAGGCCGAAGTGGCGCAGGGCGTGATCGATGGCGCCATCCACATTCCGCTACACCTGCTGCCGCTGCGCGCGGCCGATATTCCGCAGGACAAGCCCGTGGTGATCTATTGCCGTTCGGGTGCCCGCTCGGCGCAGGCCTGCGCATTCATGGCCTCGAAGGGCTATAGCAATATGCACAATCTGGCCGGTGGCATCATGGCGTGGGCGCGCTCGGGCAATGCGCTGAGCCGGCCACGCTGAAGACACCATCCGGACCATGTCTGATTTTGCTATTGCGCGGCAATTTCGGTTGCAATAGCGGAATTTCTGGTTTACTGTACCGCAGCGATTTTTGGTATATACCAATTTAATGAATTTACTGTAAGGAGAACAATATGAATTTCGATAAAGAACTCGATGCACGTGGTCTGAACTGTCCTCTTCCCATCCTGCGTGCCAAGAAAGCCCTGGCCGAAGTTGGTAGCGGCCAGGTGCTCAAAATCCTCTCGACCGACCCGGGTTCGGTCAAGGACTTCGCCGCTTTTGCCAAGCAAACCGGCAACGAACTGATGTCCACTGCCGAGGCAGGTGGCGAGTTCACTTTTTTCATGAAGAAAAAATAATAATGAAACCTAACCAATGCCGTGTGTTCTAAGCAGAAGCTCACGGCGTTGTTGTTCAACAAAACAGGAGAGAGAGCATGGACACCAAAAAAATGGCCATCATAGCCACCAAGGGCACGCTGGACTGGGCTTACCCCCCGTTCATCCTGGCCTCGACGGCGGCTGCTCTGGGTTATGAAACCCAGATTTTCTTCACTTTTTATGGTCTCCAGCTCGTCCGCAAGGATCTGTCCGGCCTGAAAGTGAGCCCGCTGGGCAATCCCGGCATGCCCATGAAGATGCCTTTTGGCCCCAAGTGGTTCAAGAGCATCAACTGGAACATGCCCAATGCCATCCAGTCTCTCATTCCCGGTTACGAAAACGTCGCCACCGGCCTGATGAAAATGACCATTGCCAACTGCGGCGTGGCGACTATCCCTGACCTGCGCGAGCTGTGTCAGGAAGCCGAAGTCAAATTCATTGCCTGCCAGATGACGGTCGAACTGTTCGGCTTCGAGCATTCCGACTTCATCGACGGTCTCGAATATGGTGGCGCGGCCACCTTCTTCGAATTTGCAGGCGAAACCGATATCTGCCTGTTTATCTAAATCCCGATGTTGCATGATGAAAAAGAGCCGACTTGTTCGGCTCTTTTTTTGTGTGTCTTTTGTACCACACTCGATCCGGATTATTTGCCCAGATGGGCCGGCCGGCTTGTCTAAGATCCAGTGTACGCGTAGCCTTCAGCCATGCCATCAATAAGGCTGATCTGTCGTAATTTTGCCCATAGGAGACAATAATGAAATTCACCCGCGTATTTGCATTCATGGCGCTGGCCGGTCTGGCCGGCAGCGCCTACGCCACCAACGGTTATTTTTCGCACGGCTACGGCATGAAGGCCAAGGGCATGGGCGGTGCGGCTACTGCCACCCACGACGACGCCTTCTTTGGCGCGAATAACCCGGCCGCTGCAGCCTTTGTCGGCAATCGTATTGATCTGGGCGCTGACATTTTTAGCCCTAGCCGTGAGATGGACCGGACTGGCGCAACTGCTGTTCCCGGGAGCGTTGAAAGCGACTCCAACTATTTCCTGATCCCCGAGTTCGGCTATAACCACATGGTCAACAACAATCTGGCTTTGGGGGTGACGGTGTATGGCAATGGCGGTATGAATACCGATTATCCGGGTGGACAATTCGACTGTAGCGCGCTTCCTGGTGGTGGGCCCGGCAGCAACGCGCTCTGTGGCATGGGCAACCTCGGCGTGGATTTGATGCAGTTGATCGTTGCGCCGACGGCTGCATATAAAATCAACCCGAGTCACTCGATCGGCGTATCGCCCCTGATCGGCTATCAGCGTTTCAAGGCAGAAGGCATTCAAGCATTCGGCCTGATTTCGACGGACGCCAACAACCTGACCAACCGCGGCTATGACGACAGCTTTGGCTACGGTGTTCGCATTGGCTACATGGGCAAGATCACCCCGACCGTGACCATTGGCGCTGCGTATGCCACCAAGATGAATTTCGAGGAGTTCGACAAGTACAAGGGCCTCTTCGCTGAACAGGGCGACTTTGATATTCCCGAAAACTACAATCTCGGCGTGGCATGGCAGGCAACTCCCGCATTCAAGCTCGCTCTGGATTACCAGCGAATTAATTACAGTGGTGTTGATTCGATTGCCAACTCGAGCCAGCAACCTGGATGCCCGGGGACAGGATGTCTTGGTGGCAGCACGGGTATCGGCTTTGGCTGGAACGATGTCGATGTGTGGAAACTGGGAGCTGAATACAAATACAGCCAGCAGTTGACCTTGCGCGCTGGCTACAATCATGGCGATAATCCCATCAAGTCGGCAGATGTGACCTTCAACATTCTGGCGCCGGGCGTCGTCGAGGATCATGTCACGCTTGGCTTCACGTATACGCTGGCATCGGGTAACGAGGTGACCATGAGCTACATGCACGCCTTCGAAAACGACGTGACGGGCACGCCCAACCCCGCTTATTTCCCCGTGGGCGGCACCGAAGAAATCAAGATGAATCAGAACTCGCTCGGTATCCAGTACAGCTGGAAAATGTAAGTTTCAGCAGCACTCGGGCTGATCAAGGCCGGGGTTTCGACCCCGGTTTTTTTATGCGACGAGTGACTGAGTTGGAACAACAAAAAAGCGCGGACGAAACCGCGCTTTTTTGTTGCCGCATCGCTGCAGGAAATCAACTTAGCCGGGCGTGCTGCGCCTCCAGCTTCTGCAACATGGCCGTAAAGTCGGCCAGTCGCGCCTGTTCCTGCTGCACCACCGCGGCGGGGGCCTTGTCGACGAAGCCGGGATTGGCGAGCTTGGTTTCGGCTTTCCCGATTTCGCCCTGGATGCGGGCGATTTCCTTGCCCAGGCGGGCGCGCTCTTCATCCTTGTCGATTTCCACCACAAGCATCAGCCGCATGTCACCGACCAGGGCGACCGGCGCGTCGGCGTCGGCCAGCGTGGAAACGGCGCTCACTTCGCTGAGCTTGCCAAGCGCACCGATGTAGGGCGCCAGTGCATCAATCACGGCGGCGTCGCCCTCGATCACCAGCGGCACGCGCTGCGCGGGCGACAGGTTCATCTCGCCGCGCAGCGTGCGGCAGGCATTGACCAGTTCCTTCAGTAGCTGGATGCGGGCGACGCTGCCGGGATGGCGCTGTGCTTCATTCACCTGCGGATAGGCGGCGAGCATAATGCTGTCGCCGCCATCGCCGGAGGACGATGCCTTATAAGCAGCGCCGGCGAGCGGGGCGACCTTCTGCCACAGCTCTTCGGTAATGAAGGGGATGATGGGGTGGGCGAGGCGTAGCGTGGCCTCGAGCACGGTTGCCAGCGTGCGGCGGGTGGCGCGTTGCTGTTCAGGTGAACCGTTATTCAACTGAACCTTGGCAAGCTCCAGATACCAGTCGCAGTACTCGTCCCAGACAAATTCGTAGATGGCGCGCGCGGCCTGGTCAAAGCGGTAGGCGGCGAAGGCCTCGTGCACCTCGGCGACCGCCTGCTGCAGGCGGGCAGCGATCCAGCGGTCGGCATCCGAATAGTCGAACGTGGCGCCGGCGTCGAGGCCGCAGTCGTGGCCCTCCAGGTTCATCAGCACGAAGCGGGTGGCGTTCCACAGCTTGTTGCAGAAATTGCGGTAGCCCTCGGCGCGCTGCAGGTCGAACTTGATGTCGCGACCGTGGGTGGCGAGACTGGCGAAGGTGAAACGCAAGGCATCGGTGCCATAGGCCGCGATGCCGGCTGGGAATTCCTTGCGGGTGCGCTTCTCGATGCTCGTGGCCTGTTTGGGATTCATCAGGCCCTGGGTGCGCTTGGCGGCCAGATCATCCACGGCGATGCCGTCGATGAGGTCGATCGGGTCGAGCACGTTGCCCTTCGACTTGCTCATCTTCTGGCCTTCGGAGTCGCGCACGAGGCCAGTGACGTACACCTCGCGGAACGGCACCTTGCCGGTGAAGTGCAGCGACATCATCACCATGCGCGCGACCCAGAAGAAGATGATGTCGAAGCCGGTGACCAGCACCGAAGTCGGCAGATAACGTTCGAGTTCCAGCGTCTGCTCGGGCCAGCCGAGCGTCGAGAACGGCCACAGCGCGCTCGAGAACCAGGTGTCGAGGACGTCGTTGTCCTGCGTGAGCTCGCGGCCGCCGGCCTGCTTCCTCGCTTCTTCCTCGGAGTACGCGACGTAGAAGTTGCCGTCGGCGTCGTACCACGCGGGAATGCGGTGACCCCACCACAGCTGGCGCGACACGCACCAGTCCTGGATGTTCTCGAGCCACTGGCGGTAGGTGGTGGTCCAGTTCTCCGGAACGAACTTCAGCTCGCCGGAATCGACCGCGGCGAGGCCCTGCCTGGCGAGACCCTCCATGCTCATGAACCACTGGTCGGTGAGCATCGGCTCGATCACCGCGTGGGTGCGGTCGCCGCGCGGGATCATCAGCTTGTGCGGCCTGGCGGAGACCAGCAGACCTTTTTCCTGCAGTTCGTCGAGCAGCTTCTGGCGCGCGTCGTAGCGGTCGAGGCCCTGGTATTCGACGGGGCAGAGCTCGTTCATCTTCGCGTCGAGCGTCAGCACGCTGATCGCCACCAGCTTGTGGCGCTGGCCGACCTGCCAGTCGTTGAAGTCGTGCGCCGGGGTGATCTTGACCACGCCGGTGCCGAATTCGCGGTCGACGTAGTCGTCGGCGATGATGGGGATGCTGCGCTCGGCGATCGGCAGGCGCACATGCTTGCCGATCAGGTGCTTGTAACGCTCGTCCTCGGGATGCACCGCGACGGCGCTGTCGCCGAGCAGGGTTTCCGGGCGGGTGGTCGCGACGGTCAGATGGCCGCTGCCATCTTCGAGCGGGTAGTTGATCTCCCACATGAAGCCGTCTTCCTCGGAGGGGACGACCTCGAGGTCGGACACCGCGGTCTGCAGCACGGGGTCCCAGTTCACCAGGCGCTTGCCGCGGTAGATGAGGCCCTCGCGGTAGAGCCGCACGAACACCTCGGTCACCGCCTTCGACAGGCCCTCGTCCATGGTGAAGCGCTCGCGGCTCCAGTCGGGGCTGGTGCCGAGCCGGCGCATCTGGCGGGTGATGGTGGAGCCGGAGTGGGCTTTCCAGTCCCAGACTTTTTCCAGGAACTTCTCGCGGCCGAGGTCATGACGCGAGATGCCCTGCGCGTCGAGCTGGCGCTCCACCACGATCTGCGTCGCGATGCCGGCATGATCGGTGCCGGGCTGCCACAGCGTGTTGTCGCCCGCCATGCGGTGATAGCGGGTCAGTGCGTCCATCAGCGTGTGCTGGAAGGCGTGGCCCATGTGCAGCGTGCCGGTGACGTTGGGCGGCGGCAGCATGATGCAGTAGGCCGGGGCGTCGGGGTTATCGCCGGCCTTGAAATAGCCGGCGCTTTCCCACTGGGCGTACCAGCGTTTTTCGATGTCAGCCGGTTCGAAGGATTTGGCGAGTTCCATGGCGTGCGGGCAAAGCCGTGATTATCCCAAAAACCCGGGGCAAGTCCCAAAAAAAGCCCGAGGCAAGCCCTGAAATCCCGAGATAAATCCCTGCGATACGGTCAACCGGGTCAGCTTGAGGGGTCGCGTGGCTGTTTGAGCTTCTCGGCGATGGCATCCCGCACGATTTCCCGTACGTTGACGTCGAGCTGGCTGAGTAAGGTGGACACGGTCTGGTCGAGGTTCTTGCGCAGTTCGGCAGTCACCTGCTTTTCCATCACTTCGGACAGCCGGGGCGTCAGTTCGCTCATCAATTGCGTCGCCAGCGTGTCGGTGACGGTTGAAGGTAGCGCTTGAGGGGCAGGTGTTTCGGCTCGTGTGGGCGGTGATTCCGGCGCGGGGCGTGAGTCCCCTGACGGTACGGCCGTCGCCGGTTGCGCAGCGGGAGGTGTTCCACGTTCGATCACCTGGGTCAGTACCGGTAGCCAGGCGTTGGGTGGCGCCGCAACCTGTCCCTCCAGAACGGGCAGGTTGGAGGTTGTCTCCGCTTGCGCGACATCGGCCCCGCCGCGATGTTTCTTCAGCAGCGCATCCATCTTGCTCAAGGTGTCCAGTTGTCTTGGCGGGGAGCTGTCACTCATGGGGCCTCCTATCCGGCGTGCTGGCGCAGATCGTGGGTTGTCAAGGCATAGCCGCGCGCCTGATAAAAACGGTAGCGTGCGCGACCCTGCTCGCGCCCGTTTTCGTCCTGCCCGATGATTTCGATCAGCCGTTCGAAGCGGGCAAACACGCGCGGTTGCTCGTGATGCAGATTGATCATCACATCGGCCTGGCACAGGGCCTCGGCGTCGGTGCCGATCAATATCGGGGTGTCGCGTGCCAGCGTGTCGCGGTCGCGACAGTGCGGCACGAAACCCAGCGCAGGGGTTGTCCACAACAGGGCGTCGATGGCATCGGCCAGCTTCGCGTCCGGGACGTAGATCATCACCTGCTTACCCTGGCCGAGCGCCTTGGTGGCGATACGACGGGCGACGTCGAGCGGGTTGTCGGCAAAGGTGTAGAAGGTGATTTCGGTCACAGCCGGCAGCTTACTTGTGGGCGCGGTTCAGTAGGAAATGTACCAGCAACGAGACCGGCCGCCCGGTCGAACCTTTTTTCTCGCGCCCACCGATCCAGGCGGTGCCGGCGATGTCGAGGTGCGCCCAGTGATATTTCTTGGCAAACCGCCACAGGAAGCAGGCAGCCGTGATCGAGCCGGCCGGTCGGCCGCCGATGTTGGCCATGTCGGCAAGGCTGCTTTTCAACTGGTCCTGATAATCTTCCCACAGCGGCATGCGCCAGACACGGTCCCAGGCATGGTCGGCGGCGTGCTCGATCTCGCGTGCCAGCGGATCGTGGCTGCTGTAAAGCGCGCTGGGGTGTGCGCCCAAGGCGATCACGCAGGCGCCGGTCAGGGTGGCGAGATCGATCACCGCGTCGGGTTCGAAACGCTCGGCGTAGGTCAGCGCGTCACACAGAATCAGGCGGCCTTCGGCATCGGTGTTGAGGATTTCGATGGTCTGGCCGGACAACGAGGTGACGATGTCGCCCGGCTTGTTGGCCCTGGCATCGGGCATATTCTCGCAGGCGGGGATCAGGCCGATGACGTTGAGCGGCAGACCCAACTCGCCAATGGCGTGGAAGGCGCCGATGACGGCACCGCCGCCGCTCATGTCGTAGTTCATCTCGTCCATTTCGGCAGGCGGCTTGAGCGAAATGCCGCCGGCATCGAAGGTGACTGCCTTGCCGACCAGTACCACCGGCTTGTCACCCTTGGCGCCACCCTCATGCTTCAGCACGATGAATCGCGGTGGTTTGTCGCTGCCCTTGCCGACCGACAGAAAGGATCCCATACCCAGTTTCTCGCAGGCGGCCTGATCGAGAATCTCGCAGCCGAAGCCGTGGGATTTCGCCATCTTCTTCGCTGCGGCGGCCAGATATTCCGGTGTGCAGATATTGGAAGGCGTATTGCCCAGATCCTTGGCCAGGCCGATGCCGTGCGCGATGGCGAGGCCGCGGGCCAGGCCGGTCTCGCCGTATTTCAGCTCGCCGCGTCGCGACACGGCAAATATGACACGCTTGAGCGGCCGGCGCGTCTCGCTGGATTTGCTCTTCATGTGGTTGAAGCGATACAAGGCATCGTGGGCGCTGACGACGGCCTGCTCGATGTTCCAGGTGACGTCGCGTTTCTTCACCGGAATTTCACTGAGCGTGATGGTGGCTTCCATCGAACCGGTATCGCGCAGCGTACGTACCGCGCAGGCGATGGCGTCGCGGTAGGCTTTCTCGAGAAAATCCCGCTCCTTGCCGAGGCCGACCAGCAGGACGCGATCGGCCAGGATGTTGGAAACATTGTGCAGCAGCAACGTGCTGCCTGCCTTGCCTTCCATGTCGCCGCCGCGCAGGATATCCGACAGGTAGCCGTCGCTGGCACGGTCGACGTCGATGCCTGGTCCCGACAGCTTGCGGCTCTCGAATACGCCGATGACGACGCAGGCCGTGCGCTGCTTTTCGGGGGCACCGCTTTTTATGCTAAATTCGAGTTCGATTTCCTTGTTTTCCATGTCTGTGCTCAAAAAAATACAATTTGTCCCTGCGCCGCCGTCAGGCGTAGCCAGTTGGATTATTGCGCCGCCGTCAGGCGTAGCCAGTTGGATCATCGCGCCGCCGCCAGGCAGTGCCAGCAGGATCATCGCGCCGAAATCCGGCGCTGCGCATTGGACGATTATTGGCGCGGGTGCGGTGGAATGTCAAAACTCCGTTCATCCCGCGCACGTCATCCGGGTGGTTCCATGCTCTATCGCCGCGCGCTGACCCGAGAAATGGCGCTTACCACCGGCGCCGTGCTGACGGTGCTGGTCGCGATCGCGCTGGTCGTACTGTTCATTCGCCTGCTCGGCGACGTGGCGCGCGGCGAACTGGCCAACGAGGCGGTTTTTTCCTTTCTGGGCTTCTCGCTGCTGTTCTTCCTGCCGGTGCTGATGACGATCGCCCTGTTCGCCGGCGTATTGCTGCCGCTGTCGCGCATGTGGCGAGACAGCGAAATGGTGATCTGGTTCAATGCCGGCCTGTCGCTCACGCAATGGATGCGGCCGGTACTGGCGTTCGCCGTGCCGTTCTCCCTGGTCATCCTGCTGGTCACGCTGGTGCTCAATCCCTGGGCGCAGA
The DNA here is from genome assembly GCA_964452995.1 of uncultured Thiobacillus sp. GTDB lineage: Bacteria > Pseudomonadota > Gammaproteobacteria > Burkholderiales > Thiobacillaceae > Thiobacillus. Next base: position 30,230 of record CAYVOR010000008.1, on the reverse strand, counting down.
CCAAAAAATATGACTATCGCCAGGAGTTGCGCAGCCGCAGCGAAAGCTCGCTGATCGCCCCCGGCATGTTCGCCGAATCCATGGCAGGTCAGCGTGTCTATTATGTGGAATCGCTGAATCCGCTGACTGGCATCGTACGCAACATCTTCATGCAGTCGCGTATCGACGGCCAGCTCGGTCTGGTGGTGGCCCGCGAGGGCAGCCACACGGAGATGCCCGATGGTTCGCGTTACCTGATATTCAAGGACGGACGCCGCTATGAAGGAACCCCCGGCCGGCTCGATTACCGCATTGTGCAGTTCGAACGCTACTGGATGCGGCTCGATCCGGTTCCCGTCGGCGGCAAGGAGACCGGCATCCGCCAGGCGCCCCTGAGCGAACTGCTGGCCGACGCGACGCCGCCGGCACGCGCCGAACTGCTATGGCGGATTGGTGTGCCTGTGTCCGCACTCATTCTGGCCGTCATGGCCATTCCACTGAGTTTCGTCAACACGCGGGCGCGCCGCTCCTATGGGCTGATGATCGCGCTGCTGCTCTACTTCGTTTACAACAACCTGCTGTCCCTGACGCAGGCCTGGGTGGCCCAGGACAAACTCAATCCGTGGGCTGGCATGGTGGCCTCGCACCTGGTGATGCTGTTCGCCGTAGCTGTACTGTTCTGGCGGCGAACGCGTCAATTTTCGCCGCGTCGGACGCACGCATGAGACTGCTTGCGCGCTATCTGGGAGGGCAGGTCCTGTTTGCCTCGGCGTTCGTGCTGCTGGCGCTTCTGGTGCTGTTTGCGTTTTTCGACGTGATTCAGGAGCTGGGCGCGCTGGGCCGCAACAGCTACGGCCTCGGCCAGGCGGCGGTGGTGGTGATGCTCAATATACCCGGGCATCTGTATGAAATCCTGCCGGTGGCCGCGCTGATTGGCACGCTGTTCGCCCTGTCGCGTCTGGTCGGCAATTCCGAGTATGCGGTGATGCGCGTGTCGGGTCTGTCGAACTGGCGGGTGGCCGGTTATTTCAGCGTGATCGGCGTCCTGCTGTCCTTGTTGGTGCTGGTCATTGGCGAATACGTTGCGCCATGGTCGGATCAGGCGGCCCAACGCTACAAGTTGCTGGCCACCCATTCCGTCGTGGCGCAGCAGTTCCGTTCCGGTCTGTGGGTCAAGGATCGCAGCGCGTTCATCAATGTGCGTGAAGTGATGCCCGACAATACCCTGCGCGATATCGAGATCTACGGCTTTGATACCGAGGGACGGCTCAACTGGATTCGCGCGGCCCGAGAGGCATACTGGCCCGGCGGTCAGACCTGGGATCTGCGGCAGGTAGTGGAAACCCGGTTCGACACCGACGGCATTCATGCGACCCGGAATGCACGCCAGGACTGGCAATCGGTGCTTACCCCGGACATTCTCAGCGTGCTGCTGATCGCGCCGGAAAAGATGTCGGCGCGCACGCTATGGCGCTATGTCGCGCATCTCAAGGAGAACGGCCAGAAAGCGACCCGTTACGAACTGGCGCTATGGTCGAAGTTCATCAGCCCATTCGTCATTCCGATCATGATGCTGATCGCCATGCCGTTTGCGATCCAGGGACCGCGCACCGGCGGCACCAGCAGCAAGATTTTCATCGGTATTCTGGCGGGGCTCGGCTTCCACCTGCTGAGCAGGCTGTTCGGCCACCTCGGCTTGCTGAACGACTGGCCGGTGATGGTGGTATCGGCGCTGCCGCTGCTGATTTTTCTGGCTATCGCGCTAGCGGGCATCCGATGGGTGGATCGACGCTAGAGTCGTTGCCGCAGCGCCTGGCTGCGTGCCTGAATGCCTGCCAGCCGGCGGACAAAACAAACCAGGTACACGCATTGTGGGCCGACTGGCAGGGCGGTCGAATCGATCACGCGGCGGGGGCGCCGCGTGCGCCTGTCGACCAACCCGGACAGCCCGAAAAACCTGAGCGGGTCGCGCCGCACAGGGTGCCGCGCCGCCGTGCCGACACGCTGCCCGGCCGGGCGGCGCTCGTCCATGCGCTGGCGCATATCGAATTCAACGCCATCAATCTGGCGCTCGATGCCGCCCACCGCTTTGCCGGCATGCCGCCGGCGTATTACGCCGACTGGCTCTCGATCGCAGACGAGGAGGCATCGCATTTCGAACTGCTGAGTGCGCATCTGGCGACGCTCGGCTATTCCTATGGCGATTTTCCTGCACATAACGGGCTGTGGGACATGGCGCTGAAAACCGCACATGACCCGCTGGTACGCATGGCGCTGGTGCCGCGCGTGCTGGAAGCGCGCGGGCTCGATGCCACGCCGCTGATCGTCGACAAACTGAAGGCCGCGAAGGACATGCGCATGGTCGAGATACTCGCCGTCATCGAGCGCGACGAGATCGGCCACGTTGCAGTGGGCAGCCGCTGGTTTAGCTGGCTGTCCGCGGCGCGCGGCGTACAGCCAGAGGCAACGTTCCGGCAATTGCTGACCGATTACGATGCGCCTCCCCTGAAGCCGCCATTCAATCTGCAAGCACGCCGTCAGGCCGGCTTCAGTGAAGCAGAACTGGACTGGCTGAACGGGCTCTAGCCTACAAACCGAGCGTGGTCGCCGATACGCTGGCGGGCGAACGTTGCCACATGCCTTCGAAATCCTGATGCAGCGCCGTCGCCTTGCCGGGATCGTTGCCATGCAGGATGCCGCGCACCGCTGCCTTGTCTGCACGCAGCAGTATGCCGTGGCGGTCGGCCAGCACGAACGCGTGGTCGGGGCGGGGCGCGTCGGGATCAGCCTGGCGAATTTCGAGGACATGGCCGAAATCGCGCAGCAGCAGGATCAGGCGGGGATGCTCGCGTGCGACGCGGCTGATGTCGTCGAGCAGCAGCTCGATACGGCGCCCACCTCCCGCCACGCACAGGGCGCGCAATGTGGCGAGCCGTGATGTGTCGTCTAAATCCAGCAGGCCCAGATCATGATCGTACACACGTAATTGGCGGTGAGTTGCCGCCACCAAGGTATCGAATGCCGCCTGGAATTCGGCAGGGGTTTCAAAGGTGTTCATGGGATGTCGATCTCCAGCCAGCCAGCTTCATACCAATCGTAAAAGCGCTCGCGCAGCGTGGCGGGAAAGGGCGCGGCGAGATGGCGTTGGTCGGCCAGTTGTCGCAGTGCGACGACTTCGCCGGTCGCGGGCGTGAAGGTCTCGCCATTGATGAAAAAACGTTTCCCGGTAAACAGCAGGCGCGATTTTGGATTGAGCGCGATGCCGTGCCGGTTCGTTTGCTTGATGAATGCGGCTCGGCCGAGTGGCACATCTGGTACGTCGAAAAATACATTCGGCTTGGGCTCGGACAGGTAGCGTCCGGTGAATTCGGCAACATCACGCTTGCTCCATTTGATTTTTGCGATCATGTCCGCGATCTGCTCTTGCATCGCGCGGCCGATCTCACCGGGGTGTTTCTGCAGGCGCAAATCAGGGTCGGCATAGCGGCCTTCCAGCGCGATCGTGTCCTGCAGATACATGAGAAAACCGTGCGCCATTTCTTCGGCAGTGGGGGCACGAAAGCCGATCGAATAGGTCATGCAGGCGTCTTCGGCGACGCCGTAATGTGCAACATGCGGCGGCAGGTAGAGCATGTCGCCGGGCCCGAGCAGCCATTCCTCCTGCGCCTCGAAACGGCGCAGAATCTTTAGCGGCGCGCCATCCAGCAATGCGAGATCGGTTTGCGTGCCGATCTGCCAGCGGCGGTGCCCCGGCCCCTGCAGCAGAAAGACGTCGTAGGAATCGAAATGCGGCCCCACGCTGCCGCCGGGTACGGCGTAGCTCACCATGAGGTCGTCGAGGCGGGCATGCGGGATGAAGTCGAAACGCGTCAGCAGGGCGTCGGCTTCCGGCAGAACATGGTTGAGCGACTGCACCAGCAAGGTCCAGTCGACCTTGGGCAGGCGCTTGAAATCGCTTTTTCTGAACGGTCCGTGGTCAAGCTTCCAGTGTGTGCCACTACCCTGAATCAGCCGTGATTCCACATCGTCGCGGGCGGCCAGCTGCTGCATCTCGGCACGTGACAGCAGCCCGGTGAAGCCCGGCACGGCATTGCGGATCAGCAACGGGTGCTTGTGCCAGACATCGCGCAGAAAACGGGTGGGGCTTAAGCCGCCAAGCAGGGTGGTCATCATGGCGCGATTATAGCGATGCCATCACCCGCAGGGCTGTTAGAATGCTGCCGAAAAGGCACTGAAGCGGAGTATTACCCATGCTGAAAACAGGCGATCCGGCACCGGATTTCTCCAATCCCGACGCGGACATGAATATCGTCGAGCTGGCCCAGTTCAAAGGCAAGATACTCGTGCTGTATTTTTATATGCGCGACGACACGCCGGGCTGCACGGCCGAAGCGATCGAGTTTTCCGAACTGGAAAACGCATTTTCCAAGGAGAACGCCGCTGTGCTGGGCGTTTCACGCGACGACTGTATCAAGCATGGCGAGTTTCGCGACAAGCACGGCATCAGTGTAAGGTTGCTGGCCGACAAGGAACAGGTCACCTGTACGGCCTATGGCGTACTGCAGGACAAGGAAGTGGACGGCGTCATGCGCAAGAGCATGGTGCGCTCCACCTTCGTCATCGACAAACAGGGCGTCATCCGTCACGCACTGTATGGCGTTTCCAGCCGCGGCCATGCGGCGGAAGTGCTTCAACTGGTAAAGGATCTCAAATGAATATTGGCAAGGATGCCGTGGTCACCATCACCTATATCGTCAAGGATATGGACAGCAAACTGCTGGAGGAAAGCGAGGAGCCGGTCAGCTATCTGCACGGCGGTTACGACAACATCTTCCCGCTGGTCGAGCAGGCGCTGGAAGGCAAGACAGTCGGCGATACCGTTGAACTCAAGCTGCAACCGGCCGACGCCTTCGGCGAATTCGAGGAGGGCCTGGTGCGTCTGGAGCCGCGCGAGTCCTTTCCCGCCGACATCGAGGTCGGCATGCAGTTCGTCGGCTCGCCGGTCGACGGCAGCCAGGAAATGCTCTACACCGTGACCGACATTGCCGAAGACAAGGTGGTGGTCGACGGCAATCATCCCTATGCCGGCCAGGCCGTGCATTTTCAGTGCGTCGTGGCCGACGTACGCGCGGCGACGGCGGACGAGGTGGCACATCGCCACGCGCACGGTGCGCATGGCCATCACGAACATTAAGCCGCATGGCGCCGAATCGGATGGTGAAGGCGCCGGGCTGATAAAATACCCGGCTGACCTGTTTTTGCGACAGCTTGATAAAGACCCCCGATGAAAACCACTTTTCTCGATTTCGAGCAGCCGATCGCCGAGCTCGAAGCCAAGATCGAAGAGCTGCGCTTTGTGCAGGACGACTCCGCGCTGGATATTTCGGAAGAAATCCGTCGCCTGCAGAAAAAGAGCCAGACGCTGACCAAGGATATCTACGCCAAGCTCAACGCCTGGCAGGTGTCACAAGTGGCGCGTCATCCCCAGCGACCCTACACGCTTGATTACGTGCAGGGGTTGTTCACCGATTTCGTCGAGCTGCATGGCGACCGCGCCTATGCCGACGATGCCGCCATCGTCGGCGGCATGGCCCGCTTCAATGGCGAGCCGGTGATGGTGATCGGTCACCAGAAGGGCCGCGACACCAAGGAAAAGATCTACCGCAACTTCGGCATGCCGCGCCCCGAGGGCTACCGCAAGGCCCTGCGGCTGATGCGCCTGGCCGAAAAATTCGGTCTGCCAATCTTCACTTTCATCGACACGCCGGGGGCCTACCCCGGGATCGGCGCGGAAGAACGCGGGCAATCGGAGGCGATCGCGCGCAATCTTTACGTGATGGCCGAGCTGAAGACGCCGATCGTCTGCGCCATTGTCGGCGAAGGCGGCTCGGGCGGCGCGCTGGCGATCGGTGTCGGCGATCGCATGCTGATCCTGCAGTACTCCACCTATTCGGTGATTTCGCCGGAAGGCTGTGCCTCGATCCTGTGGAAGAGCGCCGACAAGGCTTCGGTGGCGGCGGAGACCCTCGGCATCACCGCTGACCGCCTGAAAGCCAACGGACTGGTCGACCGCATCGTCGATGAGCCGCTGGGCGGTGCGCAACGCGACTGGGATGCGATGTTCCAGTCGATGCGCCGCGCATTGACCGATACCTTGGCCGAATTGCGCAAGCAGTCGACCGACGCCCTGCTGGATGCGCGTTACCAGCGTTTGCGGGCGTATGGAAAATTCAAGGAAACTTCCGCCAAATAAGTCACCAGTTACGGATGTGGCGGGTGTGCTTGCCCGTCATGTTCATCCGCATGCACGGTTGACGCTGGCGCTGTCGGGCGGGCTCGATTCGGTCGTTCTGCTGCATGCGCTGCTTGCCTTGCGTGACGGCCATCCGTTCGAACTGCGGGCCGTGCATGTGCAGCACGGCCTCTCACTTCATGCGGACGACTGGGCCGTTTTCTGCACGGAGTTGTGTGCAGCGCATGGCGTTGAATTGATCATTCATCGCGTACAGATCAAACGGGATGACCCGGCCGGCATCGAGGCGGCTGCGCGACGCGAGCGCCAGCGTGTTTTTGCTGCGCTGGACGCGGACTTTCTGCTGACCGCGCATCATCGGGATGATCAGGCCGAGACGCTCATGCTGCAATTGCTGCGCGGCGCCGGTCCGAAAGGGCTGGCGGCCATGGCCGGGATGCAAAGCCGGCCTGGCTGGCGAGCGGCCCAGTTGCGGCCATTGCTGGCTATCCCTCGCGCGGATCTTTTGCGCACGGCGCAGGAACACGGCCTCGCGTGGGTCGACGATGAGAGCAATCTGGATTCCCGCTATCGCCGCAACGCCCTGCGACAACAGGTGATGCCGCTGCTGGCGCAGCATTTTCCCGGCGCCGATCGCACCCTGGCGCGCGCCGCTGCCCTGCAGGCTGACGCCGCCGAACTGCTGGACGACCTGGCGCGGCTGGATGCACACGTGGCCATTGCTGGCGAGCGTCTTGACTGTACCGCGCTGGTGCGCTTGTCGACGGCACGAGCCCGCAACTTGTTGCGCCACTTCATTGAACAGCATGGCCAGGCGATGCCCAGTCTGCGGCGGCTCGACGAGGCCCTGCATCAACTACGGGCAGCCCAGGCGGATGCGCGAGTGCGCGTCAATCTGGGATCGATGGAATTGTGGCGTTATCGTGGCGGCGCCTATCTGGTGGCGCCGGGACCGCAATGGGTGGAACCGGTGCGGTGGCAGGGCGAAGCGGCAATCTGGGTACCGGCCGCTGGCGTTGGCGTGCGGATGGATCCGGTGAAGGGAACGGGGCTGAGGCAGGCGGCATTGGCGGCGAGTGAAGTCACGTTCGGCGTGCGGACAGGCGGCGAGCGTCTTCGGCTGCATGCCGGCGGACCCCGGCGCAGTCTGAAAAATCTGTTGCAGGAACACGGAATCCCGCCCTGGCAGCGCGAACGTTTGCCGCTGATGTGGTGTGATGACCGGCTGGCGTGGGCGGCGGGAATCGGCTTTGAGGCCGACCTGTGTGCCGTACCGGGTGAGGCGGGGATGCTGCCGCATGTCGAATCCTGACGGGCGAGGGCGCCATGTGGTCGTCGCGCGTGAGCATGCCGCGCGTTTCGACATGTCGAATCCTGACGGGCGAGGGCGCCATGTGGTTGGCGGCGAGGCGAAAATACACGTTGCCCTCATGTCGAATCCTGACGGGCGAGGGCGCCATGTGGTGCGGGCAAGGCCCGACTGATACTTGGCGTCCATGTCGAATCCTGACGGGCGAGGGCGCCATGTGGTCCGACGGCCTGCAAACCGCCGCCGGCCGGCAGAACAAGACAGTTCAGGGCGCCACATGTTATTCTAGCGGGCTGATTTTCATGGTTTTTTGAACCTTTTTTCCTGTTTTTCCTCTTTTGTCTGGAGCATACACATGGCTGTTCAGCGTACTTTTTCCATCATCAAGCCCGATGCCGTCGCCAAGAACGTGATTGGCAAGATCACCAGCCGTTTCGAGAGCAACGGCCTCAAGGTGGTGGCATCGAAAATGAAGCATCTGTCGCGCCAGGAAGCCGAAGGCTTCTACGCCGTGCACAAGGATCGCCCGTTCTTCAAGGATCTGGTCGATTTCATGATATCGGGCCCAGTGGTGGTGCAGGTGCTGGAAGGTGAAGACGCGATCGCCAAGAACCGCGCGCTGATGGGAGCGACCGACCCGAAGAAGGCCGAAGCGGGCACCATCCGTGCCGACTTCGCCGAGAGCATCGACGCCAATGCCGTACACGGTTCCGACGCGCCGGAAACCGCTGCGATCGAAATCGCCTACTTCTTTCCGGCCAGCGAAGTCTACGCAGGCCGCTGAATCCGACGCATGCCGCAGAATCTGCTTGATTTCGATCTGGACGGACTGACTTCCTGGTTAACCGAGCTCGGCGAAAAGCCGTTCCGTGCCCGTCAGGTGTTCCACTGGATACACCAGTCCGGAGTGAGCGATTTCGCGCAGATGACCGACATCGCCAGGGATTTGCGGGAGAAGCTTCGGCAGCACGCCGTCGTGCAGGCGCCGGCGATCGGTTATGCCCATGCCTCGGCGGACGGCACGCGCAAGTGGCTGTTCGACGTCGGTGTCGCCAACGGCATCGAAACCGTCTTCATCCCGGAAGACGATCGCGGCACGCTTTGCATATCGTCGCAGGTTGGCTGCGCGCTGGAATGCACCTTCTGCTCGACCGGACGGCAGGGCTTCAACCGCAACCTGACGGTGGCTGAAATCATCGGCCAGTTGTGGGTGGCACAGCACAGCCTGAAAACCGGGCCCAATCGCACCACGGGCGAGCTATCCGATCGCCCGGTGAGCAACGTGGTGATGATGGGCATGGGTGAACCGCTGGCAAACTTCGAGAACGTGGTGACCGCGCTCGGCATCATGCTCGACGACCATGCCTACGGACTGTCGCGGCGGCGGGTGACGGTGTCGACCTCCGGCCTGGTGCCGGCGATGGATCGTCTCGCCGAACGCTGCCCGGTGGCGCTGGCGGTGAGCCTGCATGCACCCACCGATGCGCTGCGCGACCAGATCGTGCCGATCAACAGGAAGTATCCCCTGCGCGAACTGATGGCGGCCTGCCGGCGCTACCTGGTGTATGCGCCGCGCGACTTCATCACCTTCGAATATGTGATGCTGGCCGGCGTGAACGATGCCCCCGAGCAGGCACGCCAGTTGATCGACCTGACACGCGACGTGCCGTGCAAGTTCAACCTCATCCCTTTCAATGCTTTCCCCGATTCGGGCTATGAAAAACCACGCGTGGAACCGATGCGGGTGTTTCGCCAGATCCTGCAGGATGCGGGTCTGGTGGTCACCACGCGCAAGACGCGTGGCGACGACATCGATGCAGCCTGCGGACAGCTTGCCGGGAAGGTGGCGGACAAGAGCGGTCGTGTACTGAAAAGAATGAACAAGGAGGTAGCGTGAAGAAAGGATTGAGCGTACTGATCGCGGCGGCATTGCTGGCGGGTTGCGCTGCGCAGCCGATGGATGGAGGCAGCGGGGTCGCGGCCAGCGAGGCCGACAGTCCGAATCGCGAACGGGCGCGCGTATTCACGAACCTGGCCGAGGCCTATGTCGAGCGTGCGCAGTACAAGGTTGCGCTTGGCGAACTGGGCAAGGCGATTACGGTCGACAATCGCTACGGCCCGGCCTACAACGTCTACGGCATGATCTACATGGATCTGGCCGAAGACAAGCTGGCCGAGGACAACTTCCGTCACGCCATCGAACTGGATCGCAACGATTCGAATGCACGCAACAACTACGGCTGGTTCCTCTGTACCCGCGGCCGCTACGACGAAGGGCTGGCGCAATTCAGCACGGCGATTCGCAACCCTTTGTACGCGCAGCCCGAGCTGGCCATGACCAATGCCGGCTTGTGTGCCGAGAAGAAGGGCGATATCGCGCTGGCCGAGGCCAACCTGGGGAAGGCGCTCAAACTGCAAGCCGACAATCCCGACTCGATTCTCAAACTGGCCGGCTTTTATTTCCGCCAGGGGCGTCTTCAGGAGGCGCAGCATCAGCTGGGGCGTCATGACGAACTGGCGCCGCCGTCCGCGGAAAGCCTGTGGCTGGGCGTGCGGCTGGAACGCAAGCTGGGCGATCGTGCGCAGGAAGCCGCCTATGCCCGGCAACTGCGCAAACGCTTTCCCGATTCGAACGAGGCGCAACAGTTGCTGACGGGACATTTCGAATGAGTGAAGGCGGGCTGGCCTCGATCGGCCAGATTTTGCGCGAAACGCGCGAAGCGCAGGGTGTCACGCTGGACGATGCTGCGGTGCGTCTTCGTCTGATGAATCGTCAGGTCATGGCGATGGAACAGGATGATTTCGAGAGCCTGGGGCAACCCGTGTTTGCGCGCGGATTCGTGCGGAACTATGCGCGTTTGCTGGGGCTTGAGCCGGAACCCCTGCTCGCGCGCATGGAGGGCGCCCCGGCCGAGTCGACCGTGATTGCCCCGGCTGAATCCTCCCTGCCGCGGTCATGGCTGACCTCTCCGTGGCTGATTCTGTCGCTGCTCGGTCTGCTGTTGGTGGTGGTTGTGCCGGTTGCGTTATATGCATGGCTGAACAGTGACGGAGGGGAGACTCCCGGTAATCGGGTGTTGCCCGCGATGCAGCCGGCGCCGATCGCGGCAACACCGTCTGTCGCTGTGCCCGTCGCTCAACCTGCCCCGGGGTCGCTCGTGACGCCTGCCGTGTCGGGCGACGCGTCACCCGAGGCGGCGGTGCCTGCAGTCACCGAGCCGGTGGCGGACGACAATGTGCTGCATCTCGATTTCGGCGGCGAATCCTGGACCGAGATCAAGGATGCCAGCGGCCGTATGTTGCTGCGTCAGCTTAATCCTGCAGGCAGCAGCATGGACGTTCACGGCCAGCCGCCTTTCGATGTGGTGATCGGCAATGCCTCGCAGGTGCAGGCGACCTACAATGGCCGCCCCATCGACCTGAAACCTTTTATTGACGTGACGGTTGCCCGTTTCACGCTGGAAGAATGATGCCCCGGATTGTCCGTCGTTCCACCCGTCAGGTACGGGTCGGTTCCGTGCTGGTGGGAGGCGATGCGCCCGTGGTGGTGCAGTCGATGACCAATACCGATACCGTCGACGTCAGCGGCACGGTGCGTCAGGTGCAGGCGCTCGCCGAAGCCGGGTCGGAACTGGTGCGGCTGACCGTCAACACGCTGGAGGCCGCGGCTGCGGTGCCGCGCATTCGCGAGCGCCTCGATGCGCTGGGCTGTCGCGTGCCGCTGATCGGCGACTTCCATTTCAACGGCCACAAGCTGCTGACCCAGGTGCCCGAGTGCGCCCAAGCCCTGGCCAAGCTGCGCATCAACCCCGGCAACATCGGCCGCGGCAACAAGCGCGACGAACAGTTTGCCACGCTGATCGACGTGGCGTGCCGCTACGACAAGCCGGTGCGCATTGGCGTCAACTGGGGCAGTCTGGACCAGGCGCTGGCGGCACGCATGATGGACGACAACGCGCGTCTCGCGCAGCCGGAAGACGCCGAGGTGGTGATGCGCCGTGCGATGGTTGCGTCCGCGCTCGAGTCGGCGAAGAAGGCCGAAGAACTGGGGCTCGGCGGCGACAAGATCATCCTGTCGTGCAAGATGAGCCGGGTGCAGGATCTGATCTCGGTCTACCGCGATCTGGCGTCGCAGTGCGACTATCCGCTGCATCTCGGGCTGACCGAAGCCGGCATGGGCAGCAAGGGCATCGTCGCGTCGACCGCCGCCCTGTCGGTGCTGCTGCAGGAAGGCATCGGCGACACCATCCGCATTTCCCTGACGCCCGAGCCGGGCGGCGAGCGCACCCAGGAGGTGCGCGTCGGCCAGGAAATCCTGCAGGCGCTCGGGCTGCGTGCCTTCACCCCGCAGGTCACGGCCTGTCCGGGTTGCGGCCGTACCACCTCGACGGTATTCCAGGAACTGGCGCAGGACATCGAAACCTATCTGCGCACCCAGATGCCGCTGTGGCGCAGCCAGTATCCCGGCGTCGAGTCGATGCAGGTGGCGGTGATGGGCTGCGTGGTCAACGGCCCCGGCGAGTCCAAGCACGCCAATATCGGTATTTCACTGCCCGGCACCGGCGAGGTTCCGGTCGCGCCGGTGTATGTCGATGGCGAGAAAACCGTGACGTTGAAGGGTGACCGTATCGCCGCCGATTTCCAGGCAATCGTCGAGGACTATGTGCGGCGGCGGTATGGATGTTGAAAAACGGTTATCCGCGAAGGGAGGCGAAGTGAAAATCAAGAAAAGCAGGGGTTGGGTTTTCTTCGCGCTTCTTCGCGTCCTTCGCGGATAAGAATTTGATTCCCAGAACATGAGCAACAACAACATTCAATCCGTGCGCGGCATGAACGACTGCCTGCCTGATGTCAGCGACACCTGGCAGGGCTTCGAGGCGATCGTGCGCGACTGGCTGCGGCGCTATGGCTACCGCGAGATACGTACCCCCATCCTCGAGCATACCGGGCTGTTCAAACGCGCGATTGGCGAGGTGACCGACATCGTCGAGAAGGAGATGTACACCTTCGTCGACGAACTCAACGGCGAATCGCTGACGCTGCGTCCGGAAGGCACGGCCTCGTCGGTGCGCGCGGCGATCCAGCACAACCTGCTGTACGACGGCGGCAAGCGGCTGTGGTACAGCGGGCCGATGTTCCGCCACGAGCGTCCGCAGAAGGGCCGCTACCGGCAGTTTCATCAGGTCGGCGTCGAGGCGCTCGGCTTTGCCGGGCCGGACGTCGATGCCGAACTGATCGTGATGTGCGCCGATCTGTGGCAGGAACTGGGCATCGCGCCGACGCTGCAGCTCAACACGCTGGGCGATCAGGCAGCACGGCAGCGTCACCGCGATAAACTGATCGCGTATTACGAAGCGCATCAGGGCGCGCTCGACGAAGACGCCCGGCGCCGGTTGCACAGCAACCCGCTGCGCATCCTCGACAGCAAGAACCCGGCGATGCAGGCGCTGAACGATGCTGCGCCCCGTCTGATGGACGAGCTCGAGGACGAGGCGCTGGCCCATTTCGATGCCGTGCAGGCCCTGCTGCGCGCCAACGGAATTGCCTTTGAAATCAATCCCAGGCTGGTACGCGGACTGGATTATTACAACCGCACCGTGTTCGAATGGGTGACTGACCAGCTTGGCGCGCAGGGCACGGTGTGTGCAGGCGGCCGCTACGACGGCCTGGTCGAGCAGCTGGGCGGCAAGCCGGCGCCTGCCGCGGGGTTTGCGATGGGCATCGAACGGTTGCTGGCACTGGTCGAAGCGGGTGGGCGCGCCATCGCGACACCGGCTCCCGATGCCTATATCGTCCACGCCGGCGATGCGGCACAAGCCTTCGCCTGGCAGGTGGCAGGCTCGCTGCGCAGTGCCGGGCTTGCCGTGGTCCTGCATTGCGGCGGTGGGAGTTTCAAGTCGCAGATGAAGAAAGCCGATGCCAGCCGTGCCCGCTATGCGGCGATCATCGGCGACGACGAGGCCGCTGCGCAGCAGGTGACGCTGAAACCGTTGCGTGAGGCGGGCGAACAAACCCGCATCGAGGTGGCGCAGGCGATACGATTCATTCAGGAAGCATCAACTCAAAAGGTATAGTGCATGGCAACCTACAATCTCGACGAGCAGGAACGGATAGACGAACTGAAAGCCTGGTGGAAACGCTGGGGCAGCCTGGTGATGGTCGGCCTGGCCGTGGTGATCGCGGCGGCGGCAGGCTGGCGCTACTGGCAGAGCCACACGGTGACGCAAAGCCTGGAAGCGGCAACCGTTTACGAAAAGCTCACGCAATCATTGGCGGCGAATGACACCAAGGGTGCGCGCGAAGCAGGGGTAATGCTGCTCGACCAGTACAAGGACACGGCCTATGCTCCCCGTGCGGCCCTGTTGCTGGCCAAACTCAATGTCATAAGCAAAGACCTGAAAAGCGCGCAGAGCCAGCTGGAATGGGCCGTGGCCAACAGCAAGGAACCTGCGGTCAAGGATATGGCTCGGCTGCATCTGGCGGGCGTGCAACTCGACCAGAAACAGTATGACGCGGCCATGAAAACGCTGGCCGGCTCGCATAGCGATGCATTCGCCTTCCGTTTCGAGGATATGCGGGGCGATGTCCTGATGGCACAGGACAAAAAGAACGATGCGCGTGCAGCGTATCAGGCCGCGTTCAACAAGATGGAAAAAGACAATCCCTATCGCAGTATCGTCGAACTCAAGCTCGACGCGCTGGGAGGAGAAACCAAGTGAAGATGCGCATGATCGTGATCAGCCTGGCACTGGCTGTGTCGGGGTGCAGCACGGTGGGCGGCTGGTTCGGCCATGGTCCGGCCAAGCCCAAGCCTGCCGCACTGGTTGAATTCAAGCCCGCCGCCAATCTTACCGAGGCCTGGAAAGGTGAAACGGGGGATACCGACGGCTTTCTGTTCCACCCCCAGGCCGCCGGCGATGATGTGTTCGCCGCGGGTGGCAGACGGGTGGTTCGCATCGCGATAGCCAACGGCAACACGGTATGGAAAACCGATGCCGGCAGCAAACTGTCAGCCGGTGCAGGCGTGGGGCAGGGGCTGGTATTGGTAGGCAGCAGCAAGGGCGAATTGCTGGCGCTGGATCAGGACAGTGGCCAGGTGCGCTGGAAAGTGGCCTTGTCGAGCGAAGTGACCGGCCCGGCGCTGGTCGTGGGCGATATCGTCATCGCGCGCACCGGCGATGGCCGCGTACAGGGCCTGGCGGTCGCCGACGGCAGCCGCAAATGGTTGTATACCCGCAATCTGCCGGTGTTGAGCCTGCGCGGTTCGGGCGGCATGACCGTGCGTGACAATGTGCTCTACGCTGGATTTCCTGGTGGCAAGCTGGTCGCGCTCGATGCGACCAATGGTGCGCAGTTGTGGGAGGTCGCGGTGGCGCAGCCGCGTGGTGCCACCGAACTCGAACGGGTGGCCGACGTGATGGGCAATCCGGCCGTGGATGAGCGCCAGGTGTGTGCAGTCGCCTATCAGGGACGGGTGGCCTGTTTCGCTCGACACAACGGGGAACTGTTGTGGGCGCGTGACACCTCCAGCAATACCGGCCTGGCGATGGACGAGCGCAACGTTTATGTCACCGACGACAAGGATGCCGTGACGGCCTATGACAAAACCAGCGGCCGTGCCGGCTGGCGTCAGGACAAGCTGGCACATCGTGTCGTGACCGCACCGCTGGCGCTGGGCACCTGGGTCGTGGTGGCGGACGGTGAGGGTTACGTCCATGTGCTGTCGAGTGATGATGGCAGCTTTGTGGCACGTGCAAAAGTCGACAGCGGCGTACATTCGGTGCCTGTCGATATCGGACCGGGTTTGGCGGTGGAGACGAGAAAAGGCAATGTCGTCGCATTCCGGCTCAAGTAAAAAATTCAACGCGCGGGTTGCCCCGGCGCGCCAGCAAGGATAGCTATGCTCCCCACTCTGGTTCTTGTCGGGCGCCCTAACGTCGGCAAGTCCACCCTGTTCAATCGCCTGACCGGCACGCGCGACGCCCTGGTGCACGACCTGCCGGGGATGACGCGCGACCGTCACTACGGGCGCGGACGTATCGGCGGCAAGCCTTACCTGGTGGTCGATACCGGCGGTCTCGAACCGGTGGCCAAGGACGGCATCATGGCCGAAATGGCCCGCCAGACGCTGCAGGCCATCGACGAGGCCGACGCCATCATCTTCATGGTCGATGCGCGCAGCGGACTTACCCAGCAGGACAAGGTGATCGCCGACCGGCTACGCCGCGCGTCGTGTCCGGTGTTGCTCGCGGTCAACAAGGCCGAAGGCATGAACCGCGCTGTCATCACCGCCGAGTTCCACGAACTGGCACTGGGTGAGCCGCTGGCGATTTCCGGCGCGCATGGCGACGGCATTGCCGATCTGGTGGAGGAGGCGCTGGCGCCGTTTCCCGAAGAAGACGTGCAGGACGACGACTTTGGCGTGCCGAAGATCGCGCTGGTGGGGCGTCCCAACGTTGGCAAATCCACGCTGGTCAATGCGCTGGTGGGCGAGGAGCGCGTCATTGCGTTTGATCAGCCGGGCACCACGCGCGATTCGATCTACGTCGAATTCGAGCGCGACGGCAAGCCTTACATCCTGATCGATACTGCCGGCGTGCGGCGCCAGGGGAAGGTATTCGAAACGGTGGAGAAATTCTCCGTCATCAAGACCCTGCAGGCGATCGAGGATGCCAACGTGGTCGTGCTGGTGCTCGATGCGCGCGAGAATATTTCCGAGCAGGATGCCCATCTGGCTGGCTTCGTGCTGGAAAGCGGGCGCGCGCTGGTGGTGGCGGTGAACAAGTGGGACGGGCTGTCCACCGAGCAGCGCAATGACATCAAACGCGACATTGACCGCAAGCTGGCTTTTCTTGATTTTGCGCGCTTCAACTATATTTCTGCCCTGAAGGGCAAGGGTCTGGAGACGCTGCTGAAGGATGTCGAGGCCGCCCACGCCGCCGCGTTCCTGAAGATGTCGACACCCAAGCTGACGCGGGTGCTGGAGATGGCGGTGGAGCAGCACGCGCCGCCCAAGAACGGCCTGTTCCGTCCCAAGCCGCGTTACGCCCATCAGGGCGGCAAGAATCCACCGGTCATCGTGCTGCACGGCAACGCGCTGGAGGGGCTGCGCGACGATTACAAGCGCTACCTGGAAAGCAGTTTCCGCAAGGCGTTCAAGCTGCAGGGCACGCCGCTGCGGATCCAGGTCAAGGAAGATGGCGGCAAGAATCCCTTCGACGGCAAGCCGCGCGCGCCGCTGACAGAAAGCGAGGCGACGCGGATGCGGCGCAAGAAACGGGTGCGGCGCAAGGTCTACGGCTCGACCTGAGCCACACAGGCACATTTACCCGCGAGGGGCAGGCCGTGGTTGTCCCCGCAAGGGGGAGGCCATGTCTGTAAGCTGCCAAAGCAGCAACAGCCATGCACTAAAACCGCTAAAGCGGCAACAACCACGCTCACTCGAGCCAGCGCACCAGATAGAACAGCTTGAGGCCTTCGGAGGACCGCGCCGGACCGCTGGCAATGGCAGCGTGGCGGTTTTTGCTCGGATCGGCGTGCGCCCGTGCCTCGTCCTCGCTGGCGTAGATCTCGACCACACTCTCGGGGAAACGCTTGCGGCGCCTGCCGGCGGGCGAATAGATCACCACCGCCGAGGTTCCGACGACATTCGATTCGACATCGGTGAACAGGCTGGTGGCTTGCGGCATGCCTAGTGCGTTTTCTTCGAAATACCGCTGATCTTCACAGCGTGACTGTTGGGCGTCTCATCGGAGAAATGCGGGCGTTCGTCGAGGGTGCGGCCGGTCAGACGGGCAAGCTCGGTTTCGCGGCTGGAAATCACCATCAGGCAATCCTTGATGCCAAGCACGGTAACCTCGGTCAGGGGGCTGGGATTGCCATCGCGCGGCGCGGTGTCGCGCACGATGGAAGTGAGGGTCTTGCGCATCATGCGCATGAGACGCTGCTCGTCGTGCAGGGCTTTTTCGTCCATGGGTATACTCCGGAAACCAGCAAAGAATTGCATTGTCGGCGCCGCTCCCGGCTTCGTCAACGCAAGTCCCTGACATTTGAGGGGATAAAAAGCATGACAGGGGACATAAGAATTATGATCCTCCAACTTGCCCCCACTGTTTTATGCTTGCGGGCGGAGGATCAAGCCACATGTCAGACCCGAACACCCACGAATCCAGCGAAGTACGCGAAATCCGCATCAATCCCATTGTGCCCAGCGAATCGGTGCTGGTCGCCACCGCGCGCGGCATGCGTCCGAAAAAGGCCGAAGAACTGGCGCCGCGCGACACCCGCAAGCACGTCGAGACCTGTCCGTTCTGTCGCGGCAACGAGCACAAGACCCCGCCGGTGATCATGCGCTGGCCACTGGAGGGCGACTGGCAGATCCGCATGGTCGAGAACCTCTATCCGGTGCTGGGCGACGATCGCGAACAGGGCGGCTTCAATTTCGGGCTGCAGCAGACCATCGACGGCTATGGACGACACGAAGTCATCATCGACCACAATGAGCACGGCATTGCCGTGCAGGACATGACGGAATCGCATCTGGCAGCATTGTTCGGCGTCTATCAGACACGCATGCGGCAGTTGTTCGAGTCCGATGAGCGGCTGAAATATGTTCTGGTTTTCAAGAATTTCGGCCCGGCTGCCGGTGCATCGATTCCGCATACGCACAGCCAGGTGATCGCGATGCCGGTGGTGCCGGAAAACGTCGACGCCGAAGTGAAGAACAGCGCCGCGCATTATGCCAAGCACCACCACTGCATCTTCTGCGCGCTGATCGACGAGGCGCTGACTTTCGAGGCGACGATCTACGACCGCAACTCAGGGGCGGTGCGACGCAAGATCAGTGTCGGCCAGTACGTGGTCGAGCGTGGCGAAAAATTCATCGCCATCAAGCCGTTTGCCAGTCGTTACGAGTGGGAAGTCCATATCCTGCCGCTGACGCACCAGGCCGATTTTCTCGACGTGCGGGGCGAGGACCTGGCCGATCTGGCGCGCGTGATGAAGCGCACCATGGCACGTCTGGACGCCGTCATCGGCGGTGCGCAATACAACTTCTTCCTGCATTCCGTGCCACACGATGCCCAGCAGGGTGCGCATGCGCCCAGCTACCACTGGCATCTGGAAATTTGCCCGCGCACGTCCATTCCCACCGGGTTTGAACTCGGCTCCGGGTTGTTCGTCAACACGATCAATCCGGAGCAGGCGGCCGAGCGTCTGCGCGCGGTGGAGTTGCAGGAAATGCTGTAGGGTTTGTGCCACTTGGTTAACAAGCCCAATGGCAATCCTTGCTGCCAGTCAACGAATCCGGGGCGCACACGTTGACCGCTAGCCAGGGTAGCCTGCATGTCGAGCGTCTGAACGCGTTGTGGAAGCTGTCCGTGCAGGCCGGGCTTTCGGATCCCGAGCGTATCCGCGCCATGCTGAACATGGCGGCCAGCGTGCTGGACATGGACCTGGTGGTACTCGGCGAATTTAGTGAGCATTACACCGCGCGCTATGTCAGTGATCGCCTTGGCGTATTTCCGGAGGGCACCGTGCTTCCGGTCGAGGCTGCGCTCTGCCATGTCGTCCATTTAAGCCAGACGCCATACCATATCGAGGACCTTGCTGCGCACCCTGCTTATGCGCAGGATGTTCTGGTAACGGAGCTCGGGATGCGCACCTACTCCGGCCTTCCGGTCTGGGTTGGCGGCGAGACCCGCTGGGTGCTGGCTTTCCTGCGACAGCGCAGCGAATCGCCACCCGACGCGGTAGACATTGCCTATATGGACCTCATCGCCGACTGGCTCGGCAATGCCCTGTACCAATCCGCACAAAAAGACCTGCTGCAACGTATCGCCCTGACCGATCCGCTGACCGGATTGCCCAACAGGCGTGCCGCCGAGGAGCGCCTGCAAAAGAAAAACATGCGTGCGCCCGGCGATGGCCAGAGCTTTGCGCTCGCCCTGGTTGATCTTGACCATTTCAAGATGGTGAATGATCGCTATGGCCATGCGGTGGGCGATGAAGTGCTCAAAATAATGGCGCGCCGTTTCGAAGCCGGCTTGCGCGAGAACGACTGGGTTGCGCGCTGGGGAGGCGAGGAATTCCTGTTTGTCCTGCATGACAGTTCGACGCAGAACGCAATAGCGACCCTGGAGCGGCTGGCGAATATGACCCGCTCGACACCGGTTCAGACGGCTGTGGGTGCCATTGCACTGAGTTTTTCGGCGGGTGTGGCAGCCTTCGCCCAGGACGGCGGCGAGATTCTGCCAATGCTGGAAGAGATCGATATGGCGCTGTATCGGGCCAAGGCGGGCGGGCGCGACCAGGTTCAGGTTGCCGCCGTGCGATCGTCTTTTCCATGGAACGGGGCGCTGTTACGGCAGGCACTGGCGGAAAAACGGGTGAGGTATGCCGCGCAGGTCATCGTCGATCTGCAGAGCGGGGCGACCGTCGCAGACGAGTCGCTGGCGCGCATCGAGACCGCGACAGGCGAAATCGTCGAGGCCGGGGATTTCGTGGATATGGCCGAAGGCCTGGGTTTGATCGCTGAAGTTGATCGGCAGATGATCCACAATGTCATGCAGCACTGTGCTGTGAGCATAAATGAAGGCCGGCCAGCCGATTTTGCCCATTTCGTGAACGTCTCGCCGCAGTTTCTGGCACGCCGCGATCTGGTCGAGGAGATGCTCGAGAATGCCATTAACTATTGCCATGCCTGCAGCGCGATGTTGGGGCCGGTCAAGCCCATCGTGCTGGAACTGACCGAACGCCAGCGTATTGTCAGCCTGGAAAAATTGCGCGCCGACCTGCAGCCTTTCATCGACTTCGGCTTTCGTCTGGCGCTGGACGATTTCGGCAGCGGGTATTCCTCCTATCTCTACCTCGCGCACTTGCCGGTCAGCTTCCTGAAAATAGAAGGTTGGCTGGTGTCGCACATGCGCCAGGATCGCAAGGTGGCTGGCATCGTCGAAAGCCTGGCGAATTTTGCACGCAAGGAGCAGATGCTAACCGTGGCCGAGCATGTCGAAGACGCCGAAACCGCACGCATGCTGGCCGATATGGGTATTGATTATGGGCAGGGCTGGTATTTTGGGCACCCGCAGCTGGCGTGAGGGTCTAGAATCAAGCTTTTCAACTCACCCGCGGCAGGGACGTCGTATACACGCTGCGCCGCCCATGCCCGACCCAGAACCCTTGCCAGTGAAACCACCCTTTAGTCCTCCTGCCCCGTTGACAGTCGCCGCTTGCTGGGAGAAGCCTCTTGTTTGAGCGGCATGCCGGTGGGGAGCGCGTTATCCTGGTGGCGCTCGATTTCGGCGATCCGGATTTTGCCGAAAGCATGGCCGAGTTGCGATTGCTGGCGACCGGTGCCGGGCTCGACATCCTGAACGAAGTGCAGGGCAAGCGCAGCCGCCCGGATGCCGCACTGTTCGTAGGCAGCGGCAAGGCCGACGAGATCGCTGCGCTGGTCGCCGCTACCGAAGCCGATGTCGTCATCTTCAACCATGAACTGTCGCCGGCGCAGGAACGCAATCTGGAACGCCGTGTGCACTGCAGGGTGATCGATCGCGTCACGCTGATTCTGGACATCTTTGCGCGCCGCGCGCATAGCGCCGAGGGCAAGTTGCAGGTCGAACTGGCGCAATTGCAGCATCTGTCGACCCGCCTGGTGCGTGGCTGGGCCCACCTCGAACGCCAGCGCGGCGGGGTGGGCATGCGTGGCCCGGGCGAGAAACAGTTGGAAACCGACCGCCGGCTGATCGGGATCCGGGTCAAGTCGCTGCGCGACCGACTCGCCAAACTGGGTAAGCAGCGCCGTACCCAGCGGCGTTCGCGTGCGCGCCAGCATGTGCTGTCGGTGGCCCTGGTCGGCTATACCAACGCCGGAAAATCCACCCTGTTCAACGCGCTGACGCGCGCCGGCGCCTATGCGGCCGACCAGCTGTTCGCCACGCTGGACACCACCACGCGAAAGATGTATCTGCCGCGCCTGGCTGAATTGGCCGGCGGTGGACCGGCGAGCGGCGAAGTCGTGCTGTCGGACACCGTCGGATTCATCACCCGCCTGCCGCACGACCTGGTGGCCGCGTTTCGGGCGACGCTGGAGGCCACGGCCGAAGCCGACTTGTTGCTGCATGTGATCGATTCGGCCAGTCCGGGTCGCGAACGCCAGATCGAGGCAGTCGACAAGGTGCTGGCAGAAATCGGGGCGGATGCCGTGCCTCAGCTCCGCGTCTATAACAAGCTTGATCTGACGGGCGTTGCGCCGGGAGTGGAACGGGATGAGTATGGTAGACTGCAGAGCGTTTATGTCTCCGCGCAATCCGGCGCGGGGCTCGACCTTTTACGCGATGCGCTGACAGAAATTCTGGCCGACGGATGTACGTGGAATAAAGCCGGCGCATCGGACGAAGACATCCCGCAATCCACTGCGCTCTCTGCATAATTTAATTATTTAACTATATGGCCTGGAACGACCCGCAATGGGGTAACAACGGTAACCGCAACAAAAACGGCGGACCGCCCGACCTGGACGAGATCTGGCGACGCCTCAACCAGCGTCTCAACCGCCTGTTTGGCAACCAGAATACAGAAGGTGGGGGTGGCGGTGGCGGATTTTCGCCAGGCAGCGCGGGCAGCGGCAATCTGCTGGCCCTGCTGATCGGTGCGGTGTTCCTGGTCTGGCTGGCGAGTGGCTTTTATATCGTCGATGCCGGACAGCGTGGCGTGGTGTTGCGCTTTGGAAAATATATCGAGACAACCGAACCTGGACCGCGGTGGCATTTGCCATGGCCGATCGAGTCACGCGAAATGGTCAACATCGACCAGGTGCGCACCATTGAAATCGGCTACCGCAACGACGTCAAGAGCAAGATACTCCGTGAATCGCTGATGCTGACTGACGATGAGAACATCATCGACCTGCAGTTCGCGGTGCAGTACATTCTGAAAGACCCCGAGGAATTCCTGTTCGTTAATCGCGCCCCTGATGATACGGTGTTTGAGGTGGCTGAAACCGCGATGCGCGAGATCGTCGGCAAGAACAAGATGGATTTTGTGCTGTACGAAGGACGTGCCGAAATCGCCATGCATGCGAAGGTGCTGATGCAGCAGATTCTCGATAGCTACAAGACGGGAATCAGCATCAGCCAGGTTACCTTGCAGAACATCCAGCCGCCCGAGCAGGTGCAGGCCGCGTTCGACGACGCAGTCAAGGCGAGTCAGGATCGCGAGCGCCTGAAGAACGAGGCAGAAGCCTATTCCAATGACGTGGTGCCGCGCGCAAGCGGTCTCGCTTCGCGCCTGAAAGAAGAGGCCGACGGTTATAAACAGGCGGTGATCGCCAACGCCCAGGGTGAAGCCAGCCGCTTTTCACAGATCGTGACCGAATATCAGAAGGCACCGCAAGTTACACGTGAGCGTATGTATCTCGATACCATGCAGACCGTGATGAACAACACCAGCAAAGTGCTGGTTGACCAGAAAGGCGGCAACAGCCTCCTGTATCTGCCACTCGATAAATTGCAGCAGATTGCCAACCCGTCCTCCGCCAGCAGTACGACGGATGCGTTGCTGCAATCACCGGCTGGAACGACGACGTCTGCGCCTGTGGATGTGCGCTCACGTGATGCCTTGCGTAGCCGTGATCGGGAGGATCGGCCATGAACAAGTATATCGTTCCCCTCTTGATCGGCTTGATTGTGTTGCTGGTCATCCTGAGTGGCAGTACGTTTACCGTCGATCAGCGTCAGAACGCCATTGTGTTTCAACTGGGCGAAATCGTCGCGGTAAAAAAGAAACCCGGTTTGTATTTCAAGTTGCCGCTGGTACAGAACGTCCGTTATTTCGATACGCGCATTTTGACGCTGGACGCTCCGGCTCCTGAGCGTTTCATTACGTCGGAAAAGAAAAACGTGCTGGTCGATTCGTTCATCAAATGGCGCGTGATCGATGCCCGGCAGTTTTATGTCTCGGTCGGCGGTGATGAAAAGCGTGCGCAGATCCGTCTGAACCAGACGGTGAACGACGGTTTGCGGGCCGAATTTGGCAAGCGCACGGTCCATGATGTTATCGCAGGAAAGCGCGATCAAATCATGAACCTCATCCGCATCAAGGCAGATCAGGATGCGCGCTCGATTGGGGTGCAGGTTGTCGACGTGCGCATCAAGCGGGTCGACCTGCCGACAAGTGTGTCGGAAAACGTCTATCGCCGCATGGAAGCCGAGCGTAAGAAGGTCGCCAACGAGCTGCGTTCGACCGGCGCGGCGGAAGCGGAGAAAATCAGAGCCGATGCCGACCGGCAGAAACAGGTGATCGTCGCCAATGCCTATAGCGATGCGCAGCGCGTCAAGGGTGAGGGCGATGCCAAGGCTTCCGTGATCTACGCGACGGCGTACGACAGGAATCCGGAGTTCTATGCTTTCTACCGAAGCATGCAGGCCTATCGTGAGAGCTTCAAGGACAAGAGTGACGTGATGGTGCTTGATCCCAGTGCGGACTTCTTCAAGTATATGAAGAACCCGCGCGCCGCTGGCGGTAGATGACGGGTCTGAACTGGCTCGCGGCAATCGGACTGTTGCTGGTGCTTGAAGGAGTCTTGCCGCTTGTCGCGCCGGCAGTATGGCGTGATGGCTTACGCAGGGTGCTTGCGCTGCGGAACGGCCAATTGCGTTTTATCGGCGCTGCCTCGATGTTGGGCGGCGTTTTTTTGTTGATGCTATTGAACTGAAATGACTGCCTGGCTATTGCCTGAAAACGTCGAGGATGTATTACCGCCACAGGCCTGGCGTATGGAGGACATGCGTCGTGCGCTGCTCGACCTGTTTCGCAGTCGCGGCTATCAACTGGTGATCCCGCCGCTGATGGAATATGTCGACTCGCTGCTGACGGGGGTGGGAGCCGACCTCGACCTCAAGACCTTCAAGCTGGTCGATCGGTTGACCGGTCGGCTGATGGGCGTACGCGCCGACATCACGCCGCAGGTGGCGCGCATCGACGCCCATCTGCTCGCAGCCAACGCGGTCAATCGCCTGTGTTATGCGGGAAGTGTGCTGCATACCCTGTCCGACGGCTTCCATCGTTCGCGCGAGCCGATCCAGATCGGTGCGGAACTGTATGGCGAAGCCGGCGTGGAAGCGGATCTTGAAATCCTCACCTTGCTGCTGCAGGGTCTTGACGTCTGCGGCGTGAAGACGCTGCAGCTCGACATCGGTCACGTCGGTATCTACCGTGCGCTGGCGCAGGAAGCCGGTCTCTCTGGCGCGACCGAGCATCAACTGTTTGGTGCGCTGCAGGCCAAGGACGGCAGTGCCGTCGCGACATTGACGGCAGGCCTGCCCGCCGCGCTGCGCGAAGCATTTTCCGCGTTGCCGCAACTGTACGGCGACCGCAGCATGCTGGTCGAAGCGCATGCGCGCCTGCCGCGATTGGCGGCGATTGATGTGGCGCTCGATACCCTGGAGGTGATTGATCGTAAGCTTGGCGAAATCGGAGCAGCCTATGATCTGGCCGAGTTGCGCGGCTACGGTTACCACTGCGGCGTTGTGTTTGCCGCCTACACCGGCGGGCGCAGCCATGCGATTGCGCAGGGCGGACGCTACGACGAAGTGGGGCGCGTATTCGGCCAGGCACGCCCGGCCACCGGTTTCAGTCTGGATTTGCGCGAGTTGGTCATTGCCAGCTCGAATACACAGTAAACAGGGAGATTCACCATGGCAGCAAAAAACGTCGTCGTCATCGGAACCCAGTGGGGCGATGAAGGCAAGGGCAAGATCGTCGACTGGCTGACCGACCGCGCGCAGGGCGTGGTGCGCTTCCAGGGCGGCCACAACGCCGGCCACACGCTGGTGGTGGCTGGCAAGAAAACCGTGCTGCATCTGATCCCGTCTGGCATCCTGCGTGACAAGGTCACCTGCTACATCGGCAACGGCGTGGTGCTGTCGCCGACCGCGCTGATCGAGGAAATGGACATGCTGCTGGCTGCCGGCATCGACGCGACGAGCCGCCTCAAGCTCAGCGAAGCCTGTCCGCTCATCATGCCGCATCACGTGGCGCTCGATCGCGCCCGCGAAATTGCCAAGGGCGCCGGCAAGATCGGCACCACCGGACGCGGCATCGGTCCCGCCTATGAAGACAAGGTGGCGCGCCGCGCATTGCGCCTGCAGGACCTGTTTCACCGTGAACGTTTCGCGGCCAAGCTGGGCGAAGTGCTCGACCACCACAACTTCATGCTGAAAAACTATTACAAGGCCGACGTGGTCGACTTCAACCAGTCGCTCGACGAGATGATGGCGCTGGCCGAGCGGCTCAAGCCGATGGTCGCCGACGTGCCGCGCAGCCTCTACGAAGCCAACAAGGCGGGTGAGAATCTGCTGTTCGAAGGCGCGCAGGGCACGCTGCTTGACATCGATCACGGCACCTATCCGTTCGTGACCTCGTCCAACTGTACTGCGGGCGGTGCCGCCACCGGCGCCGGGGTCGGCCCGAACACGCTGCACTACATCCTCGGCATCACCAAGGCCTATACGACGCGCGTCGGTTCGGGACCGTTTCCAACCGAATTGTTCGACGATGTCGGCCAGTATCTCGGCGAGAAGGGACATGAGTTTGGCGCCACCACTGGCCGCGCGCGCCGCTGCGGCTGGTTCGACGCGGCCGCGCTCAAGCGCTCGATCCAGATCAACGGTGTGACGGGTCTGTGCGTGACCAAGCTCGACGTGCTGGACGGGCTGGAAACCGTGCGCGTGTGCGTAGGTTACAAAATTGATGGCGAGACCTGCGACATCCTGCCGGTGGGCGCCGAATCGATTACCCACGTCGAGCCGATCTACGAAGACCTGCCGGGCTGGAGCGATTCGACCGTGGGCGTGCAGGAATTCGACAAGCTGCCGCAGAAGGCGCAGACCTACCTGAAGCGGATGGAAGCCTTGTGCGAAGTGCCGGTGGACGTGGTGTCGACCGGACCGGACCGGGTGGAGACGATCGTGCGTCGCCATCCCTACGAGATTTGATGTCTGGAACAAGCAGCACAAAAGCAAAAAGCCGACACGAGGTCGGCTTTTTGCTTACAACTTCTGGTGCCCGGAAGAGGACTCGAACCTCCACACCTTGCGGCACACGGACCTGAACCGTGCGCGTCTACCAATTCCGCCATCCGGGCAATAAGGCGCGCATTTTAGAGAGCAGAGTATAAATTGTCAACGAAGATGACCCCAAAGAAATCCCCCGGCCGCTCAGGCAAGAACAAAATCCCGGCAATCCGCCTGGCTGATCCGTTTTACGAGCGTGAAGTCGAGCGTTACGAATCGCCCCTGCCGAGCCGCGAATACATCCTGCAGCTGATTGCCGACGCAGGTTGCCCGGTCGACGTCGATGCCTTTTCCGAGCAACTGCATATCACCGAGCCCGAGCGCGACCTGTTCCAGCGCCGCCTCGGTGCGATGCAGCGTGACGGACAGCTGGTGCTCAACCGCAAGCGCCAGCTGTGTTTGCCGGACAAGCTGGATCTCATCAAGGGCCGCGTCGAGGGCCATCCGGATGGCTTCGGTTTCGTGGTGCCGGAAGAGGGCGGCGACGACCTCTACCTGTCGCCCAAGGAAATGCACCGCGTGCTGCATGGCGACAAGGTGCTGGTGCGGGTCGCCGGCTTCGACCGGCGCGGGCGGCGCGAGGCCAAGATCGTCGAGGTGCTGGAGCACGTCAACAGATTCATCGTCGGTCGCTACTACCTCGAAGGCGGCGTCGGCTTCCTGATCGCGGAGAACCGCCGCATCAACCAGGACATCCTGGTGCCGGTCGAAAATGCAGGCGAGGCCAAGTCCGGCCAGGTCGTGACGGTGGAAATCCTCACCCAGCCCGGTGCGCACAACGAGGCGGTCGGGCGCGTCAGCGAGATTCTCGGCAGCTTCACCGCCCCGGGCATGGAAATCGAGATCGCGCTGCGCAAGCACGACCTGCCCTACGTGTTCCCGCCCGACGTCGAGGCACAGGCGGCTAAGCTGCCGGCCAAGGTGCTGAAAAAGGACATGGCCGACCGCGAGGATATCCGCCACCTGCCGCTCGTCACCATCGACGGCGAAACGGCGCGCGACTTCGACGACGCGGTGTACTGCGAGCCGCTCGGCCGCAGCGGCTACCGGCTGGTGGTGGCGATCGCCGACGTCAGCCATTACGTGCAGCCCCGGGACGCGCTCGACAGCGAAGGCTTCAACCGCGGCAACTCGGTGTACTTCCCGCGCCGCGTCATCCCCATGCTGCCCGAGGCGCTGTCCAACGGCCTGTGTTCGCTCAATCCCGAGGTCGACCGTCTGTCGATGGTGTGCGACATGCGCATCACCACCGCAGGCAGCATCAAGGAATACCGCTTCTACCCGGCAGTGCTCTATTCGCACGCGCGCCTCACCTACAACCAGGTGTGGGACTGGCTCTCCGGCGCCGCCAGGCCGGAGAAGAAGCACGCCGCGCTGATGCCGCACCTGGAAGCTCTGGATAAATTGTTCCGTACCCTGCTGAAGGCGCGCGCCAAGCGCGGCGCAATCGATTTCGGCTCGACCGAGACGCAGATCATTTTCGACGACAACGGCAAGATCAAGGAGATCGTGCCGGTGATCCGCAACGACGCCCACCGCATCATCGAGGAATGCATGCTGGCGGCCAACGTCTGCGCCTCGGATTTCCTGCACGAGAACAAGCAGCCGGCGTTGTTCCGCGTCCACGAAGGCCCGACGCCGGAGAAGCTCGCTGCGCTGCGCGGCTTCCTCGCCGAATTCGGCCTCGACCTCGGCGGCGGCGACAAGCCGCATGCCAAGGATTACGCTGCGCTGCTGGAGAAGATCAAGGACCGCCCCGACCACGGCCTGCTGCAGACCGTGATGCTGCGCTCGCTCCGCCAGGCGATCTACAGCCCCGACAACAAGGGCCACTTCGGTCTGGCGTACGAGGCCTACACCCACTTCACCTCGCCGATCCGGCGCTACCCGGATCTGCTGGTGCATCGCGGCATCAAGGCGGTTCTGCTGGGCGAAAAACTGCCCGCCAAGGGGCTGGCGGAAATCGGCGTCCACTGTTCGATGACCGAGCGCCGCGCCGACGATGCCACCCGCGACGTCGACGCCTGGCTGAAGACCTACTTCATGCAGGACCGCATCGGAGACGAATACGACGGCACGGTGAGCGCGGTGACCAGCTTCGGCATGTTCGTCGCCATCGACGACATCTTCATCGAAGGCCTGGTCCACGTCTCCGAACTCGGCCAGGACTACTTCCACTACGACCAGGCCAAGCACATGATGCTCGGCGAACGGACGGGAAAAAGATATCGCCTGGGCGACCGCGTACGCATCAAGGTGATGCGCGCTGACATCGAAACCAGCAAGATCGATTTCAGCCTGGTCACGGAAATCGAGTCGGTGCAGGAAGAAACCGCCGCGCCGAAGAAGAAGACCAGCAGAAGCGGCGGCAAGCGGAAATGAGCGATAAGCCCGCCGACAAGCACGCCGCAGAAAAACTCATCTACGGCTTTCACCCCGTCTTGGCCCGCCTGCGCCAGGACCCGTCAGGGATTTTTGAAATCTATCTCGACCTGACCCGGCGCGACGCACGTGCACGCGATCTGGTGCATCAGGCGAAGGACAACGGGGTCAAGCTGGCGCAGGTCGAGGCCGACCGGCTGACCCGCTTGGTCGGCAAGACCGCCAAGCACCAGGGCGTAGTCGCGCGCGTCAAGCCGGTGGCGCTGACGCATTCGCTCGACGAGGTGCTGGAAAACATCCAGGGCCCGCCGCTGCTCGTCATCCTCGACGGCGTCACCGATCCGCACAACCTCGGCGCCATCCTGCGCTCGGCCGATGCCTTCGGCGTCCACGCGGTCATCGCGCCGAAGGACAACGCCGTCGGCATCAATGCCACCGTGGAAAAGGTCGCCTCGGGCGCAGCCGAAACCGTGCCCTATATCATGGTCACCAACCTCGCGCGCACCATCGACGACCTCAAGGAACACGACATCTGGGTCATCGCCGCCGACATGGACGGCGAGCAGCCGCTGTCCGGCATCGACTGCAAGACCGGAATCGCCTGGGTGCTCGGCGCCGAAGGCGCGGGCATCCGCCGCCTGGTCAAGCAGAGCTGCGACCAGGTCGCGCGCATCCCCATCGGCGGCACGGTGGAAAGCCTCAACGTCTCGGTGTCGGCGGCGCTGTGCCTGTATGAGACGGTGCGGCAGCGGGATTCATGATCGCCCTTCCGACTGTGTGGCAAGTCGTTGGTTATTGAGCTTGGCCGTTAAATAGGAGCCTCTAGTTACGATGTCGAATGAAGATAGCCAGGAGCCGGTTATAACCTTCAAGGAGTTTTTTGAAGGCACCCCACCTGGGCGCTGGGCTCAGGTGAACGGCGTTGCGACTACTAGAGTGTCTCAATATGGGACAAGCTATCCGGCGACCCTTCCTGAGTTGGAATTGCATTGCTCAACTGAGGCTTGCAACGGCATTCGTTTCTTTTCTCCTCAGCGTGATTTCGACTTCACACCGAAGAAATGGAAGGATGCTTTTGTTAGTTTCCAGTGCAAGAATTGTGGAAAGACGGTCAAGACATTTGCTTTGTTTGGAGTTCTAAGCGAAGACAAGAAAAATGCAAAACTGTACAAGCTCGGGGGGTAATCCCCCCATTTTTAGCAGTCGCCAGAAGTGGAGTTAGTTGGAGAGCATC